>JAFDER010000381.1:0-2226 GCA_019310245.1 Deltaproteobacteria bacterium | reverse complement strand
TGGTCCGGGTAGGTCTGCAGCATGGTCATCCAGAAGTCCGGGGCCGTCCGGTCGTGCCCGAACTCCATCGTGCTGTCGGTCATCACCTCGGCGTAGTCGGGATCCACCGCGTAGGGGATGCCCAGGAACTCGTCGATCACGATGGGCGCCCAGATGTTCGTGACATCGCTCTCTATCCGCACCGAGAACGGATTCACGTAGATCGTCTCGCCGGACATCTCGTCCACGCTCTCGCGGAAGGCGCCCGCCTTGATCGTGTACGTGGCGTCGCTCAGCTCCGCTTCCATGGGCAGCCATCCGGGGAAGAGGAAGTTGGTGTCCCCGGTGTGGTTGAGCTGCATGTAGTCGTCGCGCCAGATCACGCCGTCGCCGCCCAGATCGATGAACACCTCGACCATGTACGTGTCGGGCTCCTGGTAGCCTCCCGGCGTGAGCGGGGGCGGATCGTCCATCTGGATGTCCAGCGTCGAGTTCATCTCGTGTGTCATGTAGATGTACACGCCCGAGATGTACTCGCCCGGACCCGCGATGATGTTGCGCGCGATGCCGAAGGCATAGGGAGTGAACTTGTCCGTCAGCACGTTGCGCAGGCCCGCCAGGGCGTACACGGCAACGGCCTCGGGCTTGACGAAGCACTCGAACCTGTAGCCGTAGTCGCCTTCGTAGTCCTCGGTGTCGCGCACCACGTTGTTTACCCCGCCCGTCGTCGGATCGGGCGGTCCGTACCAGATCGACCATCCCGAGCCCGAGACGTACGCGATCTTCTCCTCGTTCGAATTCGGCTCGGGGACGATCTCCCACGGGCCCGGTCCGAACTCGCCGGCGTGGGAGAACACGAGCTCGCCCTGCACGACGGCCCCGTAGCGCGGGGGCGGGCCGTCCGGGCTCCCCGGCGACGAGGGCGGGACCCAGACGAGGATGATCGTCACGTCGGTCGCGTCGAAATCCTCGATGGTCGTCGTCTCGTAGTACTCGCCCGGGAATCCGGTTTCCTCGTCGGGCGGGATGTTCTTGGCAGCGGTGATCGTCTGCCGTCCCATCAGGTCGGGGCCGGAGAACGTGATCTGGCCGAGCCCGTTCGTGCGGCCCTGGTAGTCGCCTCCGCCGTCCGTGCCCAGCATGACGAAGGCCTCGTCGACCGGGTCACCCGTCCTGTTGTTGATCACCGTCACGTTCACGGTGCCGTCGATGGGGCCGCCCCCGAGGCCCCCGTTGGTCGGGTCGGCGTGGTTGTAGTAGGCGTAGGCCTCACGCACGTCATACTCCTCGTACGGAGCCGTCCCCGTGACCGTCACGTTGGCCGGCCCCACCGTTCCGGGAGGCGTCTTGCACGTGATGGACGTCTCGGACACCACGTCCACCTCGGTGACCTCGCGCCCGTCGAACAGCACGTTGGCCGTCGGGTCGAATGCGGTCTCCGCCGAGCCGGTGATCGTCACGTACGTGCCGCCCGCGATGGATCCGGAGGACGGCGTCACGTGGAAGATGTCGTACGTGTACGCATCCTCCCTGACTGCCTCGTCGTCCCCGTAGATCACGCGCACGTCCACGGGCCCCGGCGCTCCGGCGGGCGTCACCACGGTGAGCCTGTGCGTGTCCTCCACCACGGTGTCTGCCGGCTGGACCATGTGCTCGCCGAAGTAGACCTCGATGCCGTCGTCGAAGCCGCGCCCTCGTATCGTGATCACAGCGAAGTAGTCGTCTTCCTCTTCCTCGGCATCGAGACTCTCGTCGCCGGTTGCATCGACGTCTCCGACGTCCGTTTCGGCGTCGGCCTCACCGTTGTTCTTGTCCGAGCTGCAGCTCGCCACCAGTCCAGCGATGAGTAGTGCAAGGAAAAGATGCCTTGACATGGAAGACCTCCTGGCGGGCGCACGCATCCCGCTATTAGAGTCCAGTTGGAGCTTAGCTTATTCTATAGGCTTTCTTCCGATGTGCAATCCCCATATATGGATTTCTCAAGCGTTACCGGGAGTTGCTGAACCGTCAATTCTCGCTCCCTCCGCCGATCCGGCATCACGGTCGAGGCCATTGCCCGCCCCGCCCGGAAATGGCATCCTGAGCGACTTCGATGGATCATCAGGATCTCCAGGACGCCCAGATCGATCTCATGCGCGAGATCCTCGAGCGAGGCGGCACGTTCACCTTCCGGGCCTTCGGCCACTCGATGTTCCCCATGATCCTCCCCGGCACGGAGGTGACGGTGAGGCCGCTGCGGGCCGTTCC
>JAFDER010000380.1 GCA_019310245.1 Deltaproteobacteria bacterium | reverse complement strand
CAACAGGTTAGAGCGTCATGTCTCATGATCTCCCGCAGACATCTGGAACGTCCGGGGCGCGGCAGCCGTCTACAAAGGAAGAGAATACGGGAGAGTCAAACGTGTTGTACGGGGCAGGAGTGAGATGAACGGGACCATCAAGGCAGGGCTTCTTCGGGCCGCGATCGTCGCGGCTCTGCTCGCCTGCAGGCCGGGCGCCTCCGAGGCCTCATGGCAGCCGGTGGAGGAGAAGGAGCCGGCGAACGAGGCGTCGCAGAAGGTCCTGGACACCATCGCGCTGGTGCAAGAGAAGCTGACCAAGACCAGCTACAAGCACAAGCTCATGGTCAAGCTCGGCAAGGGCATCTTCCACTGGGACTGCTCGGGCATGGCGGACTGGGTCCTCAAGAGGGCGGCCCCGAAGGCGCGCAAGCAGCTGCCCGACGGCCGGCCGCTGGCCAAGCACTTCTACAATCTCATCGTCAAGGCTCCCACGGACGGGGAGAAGAAGGGCTGGCAGAGGCTCGAGGGGGCCCGGGACGTGAGGCCGGGCGACCTCTTCTCCTGGCTCACGCCCACCTACTGGAAGAACAACAAGAACACGGGGCACGTGGGCTTCGTCATCTCCACGCCGCAGCCCCATCCCCTGCACGACAACGTCTGGTTGATGCGGGTCGCGGACGCCTCGAAGTACGTGCACGAGGACGACAGCAGAACGTACGGGGAAGGGGGAGGCTTCGGGACGGGGACGATGGCGTTCGGCTGCGACGACGAGGGCGTGCCGCTCGCCTACGGCTGGTTCGGCTCCATCCAGAAGCCCGCGACGTTCCTGCCCGTGAAGATGGTCTTCGGCCGCGTGACCCGATAAGCTGTTAAAAGGTGATCCGGGTGAAGAGACGACACGTCGCGGCGACGACACTCATCTGGCTGGCGCTGTGCCTCGCCGCGGGGCAGGTCCTGCCGGGCAAGACCTCGCTCCCGGCAGGCGCCGAGAGGGTCCTCGGCAGCCCCCACATGAGGACGTCCTGCATGATCGCCGACCTGGCGTTCGCCAAGGACGCTCTCGTGTCCGTGGACTGCAACGCGAAGGTCGAGCGCTGGAGCCTGAAGACCGGCGAGCTCATCTCGAGCTTCGCTCCCACCGGGCACGTGAGCGGAGTGGACCATGCCCTGAGCCCGGACGGGGCCCTGCTCGCCGCCGTGCAGCGGACCAAGCACATGTCCGGACCCGAGTTCGTCACCGTGTGGGACGCGGTCACGGGCAAGAAGAAGAAGACGTTCCCGCACCACCCCGCGTCCCCCAACGACCTCACCTTCTCTCCGGACAAGAAGACGCTGGTCACGGCGGACTCGGACGACAGGTTGAGGATCTGGAACGTGGCGACCGGCAAAATCGTGCGAAAGCTCGACGGCAGGCAGCCGTGGGGAGGCGGGATCCTCGGCCTGTCCGAGGCCGTCCCGGAGATCTGGGAGGAGATCGGCTCGAGCTTCTCGGCCGACGGCACGCTGGTGGCCACGGCGCACGCCGAGGGGGAGAACCGCGTCCACGAGGCCGCGAGCGGGAAGATCCTCGTCACCATGGACGGGACCGGCTGGGGACCGGTGCCCGTGATCCTGCCGGGCAACGAGACCGTGGCATACGCCTCGCATGGAGGCATCAAGCTCGTGAGCATGAAGACGGGAAAGGAGATCGGGACCATCGTGGACCCGAAGGGAGTGGTCATGGAGAGGGACCTGGCGCTCGCCGCCTCTCCGGACGGCAAGAAACTGGCCACGGGCACGACCGAGGGCAGGGTCCACATCTTCGATCTCGAGGGGACGAAAGCGCCGAGGATGATCGCACTGCACGCCGATCGCGTCGAGGTGGTCGTCTTCTCGCCCGACGGCAAGCTCCTCGCCTCGGCGGGCCGCGACAGGACGATCGGCCTGTGGGACGCGACCACGGGCAAGCGGGCCCTGCCGCTCGTCAGGCACTTCGGCTGGATCACGGACCTGGAGGTCTCTCCGGACGGCACACTCCTCGCCTCGGCCGGCGAGGGTGCGGGCGTGCACCTGTGGAGTCTCGAGACGGGGAAGCTCGTCCGATCCCTCCGCTCGGAGCAGCAGTTCAAGAGGGTGTGGATGCACCACGCGCTCGCGTTCACGAGCGACGGCAAGCTCCTCTACTCCGGATCCACCGAGGGCGACCTCGTGGCCTGGCACGCGGGCTCGGGCAAGGAGGCCCTGAGAAAGGACTCGCCGTCCATCGCCTCGGACATGGCGCTGTCGCCGGACGGCAAGACGATCGCCCTGGTG
Organism: Deltaproteobacteria bacterium; assembly: GCA_019310245.1. Lineage (GTDB taxonomy): Bacteria > Myxococcota_A > Polyangia > DRWM01 > DRWM01 > JAFDER01. The sequence continues at coordinate 1,580 of JAFDER010000380.1, read as the reverse complement.
GACGCCTGGGGATCGGTGGTGCTCGTGGATTCCAAGACCGCCGCGATGAAGAAGAAGCTGTCGGATCAGTACTCGTGGGGATACCACTTCGTGAACTGGCTCGCGGACGGTACGCTCGTCTCGACGGGCATGGGCAACAAGCTCATGATCTGGAAGGCGGGCTCGCACAAGGTGCTGGTCGACGAGACGCTCGGCCACAACGTCTACCAGCTCGAGATCCCGCCGGAGCCGGGCACGATCTCCATCCGCTCCTACGACACGCTCCACACGTGGAAGCGCGGCAAGAAGGGGTGGAAGCCGGCTGGAGGCACGATGAAGGCGCCGGGAGACGTGGCCTACTCGCACGACGGCAAGCTCCTCGCGAAGGCCATGGACGAGAAGACCATCGTGCTGCGCAAGCGCAAGGGCGGAAAGAAGGTCAAGACGTTCAAGAGCAAGGCCGGCGGGATCGGCCAGCTGACCTTCACTCCGGACGACGCCTCGCTGATCAGCTCGCACTTCGACGGGACGATCACGGTCTGGAAGGTGCCATGACGAGAACCGCATTGCAGCTCAGCCTCTGCCTGATGATCGCCTGCGGCGGAGGAGGCCAATCGCTGAAGGTGGACACCTCGAACCCCGCGGCGGTGGAGAAGGCAGTGCGCACGGTCATGGACGGCCTCGATCAGGAGCAGGACGACCTGGCCATGGCCATGAAAATGGCCGTCCTCACGATGAAGGAGATCGGCCCCGCGGCCATCCCGACGCTCGTCGATTACCTGGAGCACGGCAGCCAGCGGATCTCCACCACGGCGAGCGTGGCGCTCGGCGAGATCGGCGCCGAGGCGATCCCCGCCCTGCTCGAAGCGCTCGAGAGCGAGAAGCAGATCGTATCCATGATGGCCGCGCGCTCGCTCGGCAACATGGGGCCCGCGGCCGCGCCCGCGGTCCCTGCCCTCTTCGAGCTCTTCAAGGATGGCATCTCATACCCGGACACCCTCGACGGCCGGTCCGCCGTGGTCTCCCTCGGCAAGATCGGAGAGCCGGCCGTCGCGTACGTCGTGGGCAAGCTCGAGGACGAGGACGACCGGTTCGACGCGCTCCGGATCCTGGAGGCGATCGGCCCTCCGGCCAAGTCCGCCGTGCCCGCCCTCCTGGACATGCTCGAGGCTGGCGGGGAGGACCAGGAGGAGGTCCTCAGGGCGCTGGCCTCGATCGAGGCGCCCGCATCGATCGTGGTCCCGGCCATCGTCGATCTCGTCGAGGCGGAAGGGGCGCTGAACGAGTGGATGGCCAGGCCGCTGGCGGGCTACGGGGCCGGGGCGGCGCAGGCCGTTCCCCTCCTCGTGAAGCTCCTGAGCTCGGACGACGACGACACGCGCCTCAGCGCCGCGCGCGTGCTCGGCGCGATCGGACCGGCCGACGACTCGGTGATCCCCGCGCTCGCGAAGTGCCTCGAGAGCGAGGACGCGCTCCTCGCGGCGGCCGCCGCCTCGGCGCTCGGAGCCATCGGTCCTCAAGCCAAGGCCTCCCTGCTCGCCCTGAAGGCGCTCGCATCCCACCCGGACGAGGGTGCCGCCGCGGCCGCCGGGGCCGCGATT
>JAFDER010000379.1 GCA_019310245.1 Deltaproteobacteria bacterium | reverse complement strand
CGAGTTTATCGATGCATACAACGACGACCCGAAGCCATTCGTTTGGACGAAGTCCGCTGACCAGATCCTCGACTCCATCAAGAGATTCTGTAAAAGGACGCTTGAGGCCCAGGGCGAGTGAGTACGAATTTCAGATCCGGGACACTAGCCGTCCGCGTTCTCCTTGCTCTCGCGCTCCTTGCGCGCCTTCTTCGCGGCGCCGATCTCCTTGGCGATCTTGATGCCGCGGTCCCGCAGGGCGAACCAGACGAGCCTGCGCTTGTCCATCACGAAGACGCGCTTGCCGTACCGGCGCAGCGCCCTGCGGTCCACCTCGATGCCCAGGCCGGGCTTGCGAGGCACCTCGAGCGTGGCCTTCTCGTGCGTGAAGGGCTGCTCGAGCACGCCGTCGCGGGCCTCGACCACCCACGAGGGCGGGCTGAGCGGGTATTCCAGCTCCTTGTCCCCGGCGAACCCCGAGGCGGCGAAGATCTGGAGGTTCACCGCGAACCCGAAGCCGTTCGTCCATGTGTGCGGGCTGAACCCCACCCCGCGCTCCTTGCACAGCTTCGCGATCTTGATCGTCTGCGCGATGCCGCCGCTGAACGTGGCGTCGGGCTGGAACACGTCGTAGCACTTGCGCTCGATCATCATCTTGAGCTCGGGGTAGCCTCCCGTGTGCAGCTCCCCTCCCGTGATGGGCACCTTGCTGTACCTCGCGAGCTCCGACAGGGCGCCGTAGTCGTCCATGGGCAGGGGCTCCTCGATCCACGCGACGCCCGCGTCGGCGCACGCATCCGCGAACCTCTTCGCCCGCGCCAGATCCCAGACGGGGGCGTCCTCGACCACGGTCACGCGCCATCCCTGGTTCGCGTCCACGCCGATCTTCATCCTGTCGCCCACGGCTTTCGCCGTCTCCACAACATGGCGGATGTCCTTCTCCTCGTCGAAGTCGTGCACCCTGAGCTTGATCGTGCGGAAGCCCTCCTCGTAGCGCGCCTCGGCCTCCTCGATGCGCGCCTCGGGCTCCTTGACCTCTCCCGTGGAGGCGTAGAGCTTGACCGTGCAGGGCTCGCCGCCGAGAAGCTCGCACACGGGCTTGCCCTCCATCTTGCCCTTGATGTCCCAGAACGCGGGCTCGAGCCAGAAGTTGCGCATCCCGAGGTACGAGGCCTCGCGCAGCCTCTGCTGGATGAGGTCGATGTCTGTGGGATCCTCGCCGATGAGGTACGGCCCGAGCAGGGACCCGAGCCCCTGCCGCTCGTTGGCCATCCGGGCGCCCGCCGCCCAGCCCTCCACGCCGTCGCTCGTGATGACGTGCACGAGATCGAACCTGTTCTCGGCCTGCGGGAAGCCGGGGATCCAGCTCGGGTAGAACGTCTCGGGAAGGGGGACCGCCACGCGGTACATCTCGATTCGCGAAATCTCTGCCATCATGAGCTCCTTGTCTTCTGCCTTGCCTGGACCCTGTAGAGCGCGAGCGGTCCGAGGACCAGGATGAGCGAGCCCGCGAGCCCCCAGATCGCGGTGGACGCGTCGACCGGGATCATACCGCCGAGGGCCATGATACAGAAGGCCAATCCCGGCAGACCCAGCAGGATCGACGCCGGCATGACCAGCTTCCAGGTCACGAGCGGGATCTTGCGTCCCGTCGCCGTGTACACAATAGCGGCGTGCAGCGCCCTCGTGAGGACCACGAGGAACGGGAAGGAGAACGTGAGCGAGACGATGATCGAGTACCAGTCCTCCGCGAGCCTCTGCGTGGTCTGCGCGTTCACCGAGGCGAGGCCGAAGAACTTGAACGTCAACATGAACAGCCCGCTGGCGAAGATGAGCGCCACGACGAGAACGGCCGGGACGAGAGCGGCGACGAGGCAGCCCGCCGCCTTCCTTGACCTGATCTCCGTTTCCATTTGGCGGGGATAGGGTACACTTCCCACCCATGCCGGCCAAGGGTCAGATCGTCCTGTTCCTGCGCGGCGACAGGCCGAGCGCGGGCGTCCTGGACGGGGAGAAGTCGGGCAAGCACATCGTGCTTGCCGCGGACGGAAAGAGGCTGCAGATCCAGGACACGGCCGTGCTGGCCCGGGGGCCGGACGCCGGAGCCGGGCCGCCGCGCGAGGCTGCGAGGCACTGGGACGGGAAGATCGAGGAGGCCTGCCAGGCGGTGGACGTGGCCGAGATCTGGGAGCTGCTCGAGGAGTCCGGCGAGATGACGGCCCGCGAGATCGTAGAGGCCTGGCTGGGGGACGGACCGGGATTCCAGGATCGCGCCCCCCTGCTCGCGGCCCTGTGGAACGACAGGGTCCACTTCTCCCGCAGGAAGGACCGCTTCACGCCCGAGCCTCGCTCGCGGGTCGAGGAGAGGCTCGCGCGCATGCAGGACCACGAGCGCAAGGAGGCGCGCATCGACGCCCTCTGCTCGGCCGTCTCGTCCTTCGCCGGAGGCGGGGAGCCGGGGGACGTGGACGACGGGGACTGGTCGCGGTTCCTCGCGGGTCTTCGCGAGGTCGCCGTCCACGGCCCGGAGGCGAGAGGCGCGGGGGAGGTGCTGGAGGTGCTCCGCCGCGCCGGGCTGAACGCGGCCGAGGTGCCGTTCGATCTGCTCGTGAGGCTCGGGGAGTTCTCTCTCGACGAGAACCTGGACCTGCTCCTGCACTCGATCCGCGACCACTTCCCGGAGGAGGTGATCGAGGAGGCGCATGCAATCCTCGCCCTTCTCGAGGCGGGAGGCTGGAGGGAGGGCCGCGAGGACGCCACGGATCTCGGGGCCGTGACGGTGGACTCGGAGAGGACCGTCGAGGTGGACGACGCCCTGTCCGTCCGCGTCCTGGACAAGGGCTGGGAGATCGGGGTCCACATCGCCGACGCGGCGTCCCTCGTCGAGCGCGCCGGCGCGCTGGAGCTCGAGGCCGTGGCCCGCGGCGCCACCATCTACATGCCCGACAGGGTCATTCCCATGATGCCGTCCCTCCTGGGCCGGGGCGGCTTCAGCCTGGAGCAGGGCGTCGACCGGCCGGCCCTGAGCCTGTTCGCCAGCGTCGCCCCGGACGGGCAGGTGGGCGACTTCCGCGTCGCGCGCACCGTGCTGCGGACCCAACGCAGGCTGACCTACGAGCAGGCCGACGTGCTCGTCAAGGACGAAGATCCCGTGCTCGCTCCCCTTGCCTCCGCGGCGCACGTCCTCAGGGAGCAGAGGATCGCTGCAGGCGGCGTGGACCTCAGCCTTCCGGAGCTTGACGTGCACCTCGACGAGGCGGGCAACGTGCACGTCTCCGTCACCCGGGGCTCGACCCCGTCGCACGACCTCGTGTCCGAGTGCGCGATCCTCTACAACCGGCTGGTGGGTCGCCTGCTCGCCGATCAAGGGCTGCCGGGGGTCTACCGCGTGCAGCCCGAGCCGGACGAGGAGCTGCCGGACACCGAGGAGGGGGGACCCGCGGCCGAGCTCGCAGCCCGCCGCCTGCTCTCGCCCAGCTCCACGACCACGGAGCCGGGAAGACACTACACCCTCGGCGTCACGGGCTACTGCACCGCCACGAGCCCGATCCGCCGCGCGAGCGACCTGCTCGTCCAGAGGCAGATCCACGCAGCTTCCTGCGGGCAAGCGCCCCTCTCGGCCGGCGAGCTCGACAAGGCCCTGCTATCCGTCGTGCCCGCGGCGGCGGTCGTTTCCAGGATCGAGCGCAGCCGCACGCGCTTCTGGCTCCTGAGGCACCTGGACGCCCGGGTCAAGGGGCTCATCGTGGCCGGGGTGGTCGTGGACCGCTGGAGCGATCGCATCCTCGTGCACTCGCATCCTCGTGCACCTGCCGGACTACGCGCTGGAGGCGCCTCTGCGCACGCGCGACGCCGAGTCGTTCCGCAAGGGCGAGGAGATCGACGTGAGGCTGGACCGGGCCGATGCTCGGCGTGACATGGTCCGGATCTCGCTCGTACGATGAGCGCCATGAACGAGCGTGCACAGGTCGGCCGGGTCGATCCAGCTCTTCCTCTGAGCCCGCGGCTCTTCTATGATCACCGAATGACATCGCACATGAGAGCCGTCCTCGCACTGGTGCTCGCAACGACGCTGTACCCGGCCTGCGGGTCGAAGGGGGGCAACGGCACTCCGCCGCCGCCCGAGGCGTGCCCCGGCGCGGCTGTGCCTGTCGATCTGGTGGCGCCGATCGAGGTGGTCGGCACGGGGACGGGGGACTCGTGCACCGGGTCCGCACTGCGCGAC
>JAFDER010000378.1 GCA_019310245.1 Deltaproteobacteria bacterium | reverse complement strand
ACGCTCGCGGCCGACACGTACTCCGTCGCCCTGGACGGGTACTATGGCGGCTACACGGGCGACTACGTGCTCAACGTCTCCGGCCTCCAGAAGATCCCCGATATCCCAAAGGTGATGCGCATGAGCCCGTTGCAGGGCGGGTGGCCGTTCGGTAGAGTCGAACGATCATGGGGAGGTCCGTGATGAGAAGATACCTGATCGTCGTTCTGGTCGGAGCTGCCCTTGCGTGCTGCGGCGGGGTCAAGAGTGATGAGCGGGATGCGGACGCGGGAGATGCGTTGGAGATGGACGGGACGTCCGATCTCCCGGGCGAGGACGTGCCGGCGGAGGGTCCGTCAGATCCCGTCTCCGAGGACGCGGCCGGCGAGGACGGGACGGGGGAGTGCGAGGGCGGCCCGCCAGAGACCTTCGTGGACGGGTTCGCGTGGGTCAGGGACCTGCACGTGGGGCCGGGCCAGGACCACGCCACCGTCTCGGCCGCGGCGGCTGTCGCAGGGCCCGGCGACCGGATCGTGGTGCACTCGGGAGACTACGACGGGGAGTACGTTTCCGGCCTGCAGGGCACGGAGAGCCAGCCGATCGGGATCGTCGGGGCGGCCGGGGAGAGCGCGCCCGTGTTCCGCGACTCGGTGAACGGCCTGCAGCTCTCGAACGCGCGGTGGGTCCTCATCGAGGGCATCGTGGTGGACAGCTGCACGGGCAACGGCATCAACCTCGACGACGGGGGGGACTACGCAACGCCGGCCGGGCCCATCGTCGTGCGCGGCGTCACCATCCGCGACATCGGCCCCACGGGCAACCACGACGGTCTCAAGATGAGCGGTGTCGACGACTTCGTGATCTACGGCAACACGTTCGAGCGCTGGGGCGATGGCGGTTCGGGCGTGGACATGGTGGGCTGCCACGATGGGCTCATCGCGGGCAACACGTTCACGCACACGTCGGACACGATAGGCGCCAACGGAGTCCAGGCCAAGGGCGGGTGCAGGAACGTGGAGGTCCGGGGCAACCTGTTCACGCACGCGGGCTCGCGCGGCGTGAACATGGGAGGCTCGACCGGGGACGAGTTCTTCCGTCCTCTCGGGATCGGCTACGAGGCGTCGGACATCGTGGTGATCGCCAACGTGTTCGTGGGCACGCAGGCGCCCGCCGCGTTCGTGGGATGCGAGGATGCGTGCCTGTTCGCGCACAACACGGTCTACCGGCCCGCGCGCTGGACCCTGAGGATCCTCAACGAGAGGCCGGATCTGGTGACCGAGACGCGAGGCGGACGGGTCATGTTCAACATCTTCGTGGTGGACTCCGCACTCGGCACGTTCGTCAACATCGGCCCGGACACGGATCCCGGGTCCTTCACGTTCGACGGAAACCTGTGGTTCGATCTCGACGATCCGACCTTCACCATGGACACGGTCCCGAACGACGCCGGGGCCACGCTGACCCAGACGAACGCCATCGTGCAGGACGACCCGCTCTTCGGCGGAGCGGGCTCGGGCGACTTCACGCTCCAGGCCGGAAGCCCGGCCGTGGCGCAGGCCGGGAGCCTGGCGGAGCGCGGTCTGGATTACGAGGAGAAGTGCTACGAGGCCCCGGCGAGCCTGGGCGCGATCGAGCAGTAGAGGAGAATGGCCATGAGAATCGCATTCATTGTCGTTGCCGCGGTGCTGGCGCTGTCCTGCTCGAACAAGGGCTCCGTCTGCGAGCCAGGCGACACGCGGCCCTGCACGTGCGGGGATCTGGAGGGGCATCAGGACTGCAATCACGCCGGCACGGGCTGGGAGGTGTGCGACTGCAGCCCCGTGGATGCCGGCACTGACAGCGGGGCCGACGTCGCTTCCGAACCGGTCGAGGATCCCACCGTCGAGCCGGTCGAGGATCCGATCGTCGAGACAGTCGAAGATGCGGACGACGACTCCCCTCCCTGCGACGAGACGCCCTGCGGCCTGCTGCCCAACTGCGGGTGTCCTCCCGGCCGGAAGTGCGCCATCAACTCGGAGACGGACGAGCGGCACTGCATCGTCGCCGGCGCGGGCACCGAGGCCGATCCGTGCGAGGACAACGGCGACTGCGACGAGGAGACCGTGTGCATCCGGCTGTACTCCTACGCCGGGGAGACGGAGGCGCTGTGCCACCGCTACTGCGAGAGCAGCGACGACTGCCCGGGCGATGCCGCAGTGTGCCGCGGCGTCCTGCCCTCGGAGCCCGAGATCGGCATCTGCTCCATTGGCTGCGACCTGCTCACGAGCGACCCTTGCCCGGACGGGACCAAGTGCAAGTGGCTCGAGACCTCGCTGGGTGTCTGGTACACGGACTGCATCGCGGACGTGGGAACCGGCATGATGGGAAACTCGTGCACCACCGAGGAGCACTGCGCGCGCGGGTACTTCTGCTCCGAAGGTACCTGCGTCGGGTACTGCAGGATCTCGCCGGCGCCGGACACCTGCACGTTCGGCTGCAGGCAGTTCTCGATCGGAGGCTCGCCGGCGGACCTGATCTTCGACGGCGTGAGCTACGGCTTCTGCTGGCCGTGATCAGGAGCCCTGGCGCTTGAGGGCCAGGGCGAGGACGACCAGGTAGGCGATCACGAACGCCGCGCCGAACGCGATGAGCATGACGCCTCTGGACTTGTCGGGCCGGGGGACCCCTTCCTCGAGGATCATCGCTCCTTCCATGATCTCGATCTTGGACTCCCCCTTGAAGAGGGTGCGCCAGTCCTCGGGCACGCGCCTCATGCCGTAGACGCCCTCCAGGGTGCCGGGCTCGTTCTCCCTGCCGGGCTCCATCCCGAACGAGCAGGCGAGCAGCGGCGTGGTCCACTTGTGCCTCTTCTTCATCACCGGGTAGCAGTAGGCCTGCGAGAAGGTGCCCATGACGACGAGGCCGTACTTGTGCAGCATCCCGAACTCGTAGAGGGCGATTCCCTCGACCTGGATGTACCCGCGGTCCGGCTGGACGCCCTTGTAGAAGTCCTTGGCCTCGTATGCGCGCACCTCCGTGCGGCCGGCCATCTCGATCTCCGCGAGGCCGCGCCAGCCGAACCATCCGGAGAGTGCGAAGACCGGGATGGCGACGCCGAGCATGGCGACGAACGTGCCGGCCTTCGGTGAGCGGCCGCGCAGGGCCGCGCCAACGATGACGAGGGCGAGCAGGATCCCGGCGCCGATCAGCAGGTGCATGCCGTGGCCGCGCACGGCCGCGATGAGCTCTGCGAGGTACTGCATGGGTCTCATGTTACGAGAAGGGTGAGGCTATGGGAAGAGCCCGGAGGGGAAGTCGCGGAGGTTCAGGTCGGCGTCGAGGCACACGAGATCCACGTCGGCCTCGGTGATGACCTCGCCGTCAAGGAGCAGGGTCTGCTTCATCTTCTTGCGGTAGTCGCTGCCGCCGGTCGCCTCTGTCACGACCTCGCACTCATCGCCGAGCTTGGCCGTCTGCTTGAACTTGATGTTCATCTGGTAGACGGCGAAGTTGTAGCCTTCCCTGTTCCACTCGATGATGGGCTTTCCGAGCGAGTCGATGTAGGCCGTGCGGCCCCGCTCGAGGAACTTGAGGTAGTTGGCATGATAGACCATGCCCAGGCAGTCCGTGTCCTCGTAGTAGACTTTGACCTTCATGGTGGTTTTCACGCGTCTCGTCCTCCAGAACCGCTGTAGTATCGCGTCTTCAGGCCGAGTTCAACCGTCGTTGATCGGGATGGCTCAGTGGTTTATCCTGCCTGTCTAATCCTGGAGGAATCATGCGGCTCAAGAGCTTCGTGGCGGTTGCGCTGTTGCTGGCGCTCGCTGGTGGATGCAAGGGCAAGGAGGCCAAGGGAGCGGGCGCCTCGAGCGGGGATCTGAAGGCGTTCGGCTCTCCGAAGGACCTGGGTGTGGGC
>JAFDER010000377.1 GCA_019310245.1 Deltaproteobacteria bacterium | reverse complement strand
GACCCCGACGCCGCCCTGGACGTTCAAGGCGACATCCTCGAGGACGCACCGGCCGACGTCTCCGAGGAGGAAATCCTCGAAGACGCCGATGAGGAGGACGTGGAGTCCGAGGGCGAGCTGCCCGTGGAACCTACGGCCGACCGGGTGCTCTTCATCGGCAACAGCTACACTGCAGTCAACACCCTTCACGTGATCGTCTCGGACCTCCTCGTCGAGGCCGGGCACGAGGGATACACCCTCGACGTCACGCCCGGAGGCTACCGCCTCGACCAGCACGCGGACGACGCGGACGGATCGAGCGGCGACACGCGGCTGCGCGACCTGCTCGTCACGGGAGAGGAGGCAGCGCTGGGATGGGACGTGGTGGTCCTGCAGCAGCAAAGCCAGGTGGCCGGCTTCCCGCGCACCGAGCCCACGTGGATCGCCATGCAGGAGGGCGCCACCACGCTGCGCGACCTCGCCATGGACGCGGGCGCAGACACGGTGATCTTCATGACCTGGGGCTACCGCGACGGCGACGGAATGAACCCCACTCTCTACCCCGACTACCCCACGATGCAGGACCGCCTCTCGGACGGGTACACGGACCTCGCCTCCCGCCTCTCCACGGGCGGGGAGCCCGTGTTCATCGCGCCCGCGGGCGAGTCCTACCGCTCGATCTCCCTCGAGGGAGACACCACGCTCTTCGAGGGCCTGTACGCCACCGACGGCTCCCACCCCTCCATCCGCGGCAGCTACCTCGCCGCCTGCACCATCTTCGCCACCATCACCGGCACGAGCCCGGTGGGCATGACGTCCGGCCCCACGGAGATCGACGCCACCGAGAGGCTCTCCATCCAGGAGACCGCAGCCGCCGTCGTCTTCGCCACGGACGCCCCCGAGAACTGGACCCGCTGACTCAGGTTCTCGTGGTCCGGGTCACGGCGAGGCCGTACTTCTTCATGCGGTAGCGCAGCGTGTCGCGGGAGATGTCGAGCAGCCTGGCCGTCTGCGTCTGGTTCCCCTTCGAGGCATCGAGGGCGTCCCTGAACACGGGGACGGCCATGGGACCGAGCCAGAACCTGGACAGGGGATCGTTCGCTGACGGGAACACGGGTCCGGCCGCCACGTAGTCCACACCGGCCGCCTCGACGTCGCGAGCCTCCTGCACGTTCGACACCTTTGCACCCAGGATGAGGTGCGGTGCGATGGATCGAGCAGCCCTGACGGGGAAATCCGCCACGCCGAGCTGGACCATCCTGACGCCCGCCGAGAGCGCGGCATCGAGGATCTCGAGGCTCGAGCAGCGCTGGTCGGGCGCGGCCGAGATGACCACGCACAGGTCGACGCGCTCGACGGCCTGGCGCCTCCCCGCCCGAGATCGGATCGCCATGCGTGAAAGACGTGCAAGAACAGGGCCAGCAGGGATGGTTCACTGTTGCCTGGACGCCCCGCCTTACATACACTTCCCCCTGGAAAAGGGAGGAGCAGGAGATGTCGCCCCGCGCAGGAACCAGGCTCGTGATGCACGCCTGCGTCTGGGCCGTGATCTCGTGCGGCGGCGCGAAGGCGCCCGCGGTCAAGTACCTTCCGCCACCTAATGACGCCGACCCGTCCGCGGAGTGCGGAGCCTGGCTCGAGTCCTTCCTCGCGGATCCCGCCGCGGCGCCCGTGACCGCGAGCGCGAAGGTCACGTTCCTGGGCATCGGCGACGGCACGGACCCCGCGGGCACCGTGCCGGCCGCGGTGAAGGACTCCGGCACCCTGACCTCGGAGCCCGCGTTCGACAAGGCGATCGTGACTCCCGTGGGCCTGCACTGCAGCGGCCGGATCGTCATGCACAACGCCGGCGAGAAGGGCGAGGTGTGGAGCAGTACGTTCCTGGCCGTGGTGGATCTCGTCTGGGAGGGGATCACGTACCACGCCTCCGCCGCCTCGATCATCCTGGACTCGGCGACCGACGAGTCGCGCTCCATGACGCTCGATCCGCGAATCGACGCGAACAAGGCGTTCAGCGGCGACTTCACGGGCGAGGGCAGCGAGCTGTTCACGTTCGCCACGCCGGCCCTGAGGGAGAAGACGCCCCAGAAGGACCACTTCACGCAGTTCAACGAGATCCTCATCACCAGCGAGTCGGGGCACCTGCGCTACTACGAGCTCGTCCTGGCGGAGAGCGAGATCTCGGAGCAGGGCACCACCGACTGGACGACGCGCGGCACCTTCTCCGGGGACAAGAACAACGCCTTCGTCAAGGCCGTGGACCTGGGCCTGGACCGCACGGCCGTGATGTTCACGTGGGAGCAGAGCGAGGAGATCAAGGTCGCGCTCAAGAAGGGCAAGCAGCCCTGCACCTTCAAGGAGAAGTCGAAGAAGGCCTCCATCCGCCTGCTCGAGGAGGGATCCTGGCGGGAGATCTTCTCCCACGCCCTGAGCGTCGAGCACCTCCTGCTCTCCGACGAGAAGGCCTGCGGCCCCGCGATGGACAAGCTCTCGAACCTGACGGCGCCCCGTCGACATCATCGTGCACCACACCGGCGCCGGAGGAAACGCGACCGAGGTCTTCGCCTGGAGCGGCGAGACCTACGAGCTCGAGCTGTGAGCTGACAGGCTCCCCCCCCCTCGGTTCGCTACACTCGGCAGCATGTGAGCAGCAAGGAACGTCCACGGCGCGAGGGGCGCGGGGTCGAAGGCATCATAAAGTTCCCCGATGACTGAGTGCCCCGCGCTCCTCAGCCGCGCTTGACTGGGGCGTTGCAGTGAGGACAGACCACGTCGTTCGCGGAGAAGAGGCGGCTGCAGTAGGCGCACTCCTGGGCGGGGCCACCGCCCGGTGTGGTCTGCACCTCGCCCAGAGCGTCCACGTCCAGGACGACCCTGCCCTTCTCCTGCGGATCCACGAACACGGGCACGACCTTGCCGGCCTGGACCCTGGGCAGGTAGATCTCCGGCACCGCGGCGACGATGCGCACGCCGTAGGGCTTCACGACGCCCCTCTTGACCTTGAGGGTCAGGTCCAGCTTCGCGCCCGTCTTCCCGAGCTTGAGCACAACGGCCTGGGCCGCGAGGCCCTGCGCGCGGATGCGCTCCTGCTCGGCCTCGTCCTGCTCCTCGGCCCTCTCGAGACCTCTGGCGTAGCGCATGAACCCCACGGCGAGGAGCAGGGGCGGCAGAAGAAGGATGGAGATCCAGACGAACAGGGCGAGCGCGAGCACGGCCAGCACCACGATGACGATGAGCGTCCCCTTCATCTGCCCTACAGTGCCTCCCAGCTCCCGGCCGCGCACTCGCTGGCGTCCGTCAGGTGCAGGTCGTCGTAGACCCTCCTGACGAGGGTGTCAATGTGGCGGGCCTTGGCATGGCCCGAGGCGATGTCCTCTTGCGAGATCCCGAAGTTCGTTCCCCAGGCGTTCGTGCCCATGAGCTCACCCGATGCGTTGATGAGCACGCCGCCGGAGAACCCCTCCTCGATGTAGACGTCCGTGAACAGGATGTCCTCCATCACCCGGGGATCCATCTGAGCGCCCGTGTTGTCGATGTAGTTGGACCCGAGGGTCGGGACGATCACGTTCCCCTCGTAGATCATGAGCGTGCCCTCCTCGAACGCGAGCAGCCTGACGGGATCGGCGATCCCTGGATCCTCGAGCGCCATGTGGAACCTGACGGCCCGCGAGCCGCTCTCCGGCACCTCGGCCTTGACCACGGCCAGATCGTAGATCGGGTACGTGGCCAGGAACCCCGCGTCGAGCGAGAAGACGCCGCCGTACCGGTTGTGGATCCGCACCGAGCGCAGCTCCTGCATGAGCCCGTCGTTCTCGCGCCTCAGGCTCATGACCTGCAGGTTGGCAGTCCACGCGGGCTCGTACTTGTCGATGCAGTGGTGCGCCGTCAGGACGAAGCCGTCCGTCGTCAGCAGGAGCCCGGAGCAGAAGTCGGCGCCGTCGCTCGAGAACCGGACCATGTTGTCCAGGATGTTGCGCTCCGACTCCCATGCCTGGACCTCGCCGGGCACGAAGACCTCGTGGAGCGCCGGCAGGCTCGGCGTGTAGTCCCGGCCGCAGATCCCCGGCCGGGGCGACTGCAGGTAGACCCTCGGCTCCGGCAACTTCAAGAACTCCTCGATGGGCGGGAAGAAGAACGACGACACCCGGTCCCGGACGATGCTCGCGAAGTGCCTGACCATGTCGGGCTTCTGGAACGCCAGGTAGCCGATCAGACCTCCGACGAGCACCAGAGCGATGATCGTGACGACGAGGCCGACCGACAGGCAGCCGCGCAGGCGGACATAGGCCCGTTCGACGAATGGGACGCGCCGCTCTCGCAAGAGGACTCCAGCTCCATCACCCTACTACAGAGTAACGCCCGAACAGGCCAGGGACAAGTTCTGCCAACGAGCGGCAGATGCGGGGATCAGGCGACGGGAGGACCGTACAGCACGACGATGATCTCCTCCTCCGTGTCGGTCACGGGCTCGGCCGTTGGATCGGAGACGGCATCCGAGGCGTCTGCCACGACGTCGGCCGCATCCTCGTCCGCATCCTCGTCCGCATCCTCGTCCGCATCCTCGTCCGCGTCCTCGGCCGCATCGCCGCTCCCATCCGTCGCGGGATCCGACGCGTCCTCCGAGTCCGCGGCGGGATCGGGTGCGACGTCCATCTCGTCGTGGACGTCCATGACGTCTACCGGCTCCTGCTCCATGTCCGCATCGAGGGGATCACCCTCCGCCTGCGCGTCCTCGGGCGTGCCATCCTTGTCCTTGCTGCCGCAGCCGCTCAGTCCGACCGCCGTACCGGCCACGATGGAGACCAGGATGTTCTCGATGAATCTGCCCATGAGTCACCCCCTCTCGGTGAACAGGTTGCCCTTCACGCGCGATCAATGACACTGTTTACCCCAATGTACAAGTCGCGCGAGCAGACCGCCACGTTCCCGGCGCAGGACGGCGTGGAGCGCGAGGCGCGGGTCACGCTCCCCGATGGGGTCGAGGAACCCTGCCCCGCGGTCCTTCTCGTGCACGGCCTGGCCTCCTCGCCGCAGGACGACCCCCTCGAGCCCCTGCTGGCCGGGGCCCTGGCCGGGCTCGGCCACGTCGTCGTGCGGTACGCGCCCCGGCTCTTCGCCTCCCCGGCCGGCGAGGAGGTGGACTGGGAGATGGAGCTGGCCGACGCGGCCGGCGCCCTGTCCTTCACGCGGAGCCGTCCCGGGGTCGACCCGGAGCGGGTCTTCATGCTGGGTCTCAGCCTGGGGGGGATGTCGGCCCCCTTCGCGGCCCGGCGGGGAGGCGGCGCGCGCGGGGTGGCCGTGTGGGGATCCACGGCGCGGCCATGGGGCGAGTACATGGCGGACAACGTGCGCACCCAGCTCCACTGGGCCGGACGCGACCGGGATCGCATCGAGACGCTGGTGCGCTGCGCCCTCAGGTGGTGCGCCCTGCTCGAGATAACGGAGCACGAGGGCGAGGATCTGGTGCGGGACCTTGCCGGGGCCCGGAGGCTCGGGATCACGGCCGGCGGCTACCACGGACGCTCCGTGCGCTTCTGGAGGCAGGTCGTGCGGGCCGACGCCTCCTCGAGCTACCTCGGCCTCGACTGCCCTGTCCTGTCGGTGCGCGGCAGCGCCGACTGCGCGAGCCATCCCGAGGACCACCGATCGATCCTCGAGGCCACCCGCTCGGCGGGCCTGACGGGCACGGGGGTCGTGCTCGACGGCATCGACCACGGCCTGAGGCCCTGTTCGAGCCCGGAGGACTCCTACCGGGGCCGGTGCGAGGGCCCCCCCCAGGCCGGTGCCCTGGCGAGGGTCTTCGCACGCTGGGCGGGCCGTCTCTAACACGACCCTATTGATCTTCGGCGAAATTAGTTTATATACGCGGTCAGAAAAGGAGAATTCCATGTTCAGGCGTATCTTTGTCTTCGCAGCCATTCTCACACTGTCCCTGGCCGCGGCGTCCTGCAAGACCGGCGGCAAGGCCGGCCCGTCGGCCGAGGGAGCCCCCGTTGCCGAGGAGACGGCCCCGGCGGTCGAGGAGAAGGAAGCTCCCCCTGCTGAGGAGGCTGCTCCCGAGGCCAAGGACGAGTGCCCGTGCAAGAAGTGCAAGGAGCACACCTGCACCGATGAGTGCGGCGACGAGTGTCCCTGCAAGCAGTGCAAGGCCAAGTACGGCGAGAAGCACTGCGCGTGCGTGAAGTGCAAGGACCACGCGTGCACAGACGAGTGCGGCGAGGGCTGCCCCTGCAAGGAGTGGAAGGCGGTCAACGACGCGGCGGGCGAGGAGGCCGGCTGCCCCAAGAAGATCTGCCACGAGAAGTGCATGAACGGCGAGGAGGGCGAGCTGTGCGACGCGTGCAAGGCCCTCATGGAGAAGGTCAAGGCCAGGCATGGCTGCAAGGGCGACTGCAAAGGCGACTGCAAGGGCTGCAAGGGCGATTGCAAGGGTGACTGCAAGGGCGACTGCAAGGGCGACTGCAAGGGCGACTGCAAGGGCTGCAAGGGCGATTGCAAGGGTGACTGCAAGGGTGACTGCAAGGGCGATTGCAAGGGTGACTGCAAGGGCGACTGCAAGGGCTGCAAGGGCGATTGCAAGGGTGACTGCAAGGGCGACTGCAAGGGCTGCAAGGG
>JAFDER010000376.1 GCA_019310245.1 Deltaproteobacteria bacterium | reverse complement strand
TCCCTCGGTCTGGCCGTACACCTCGCGCATCTCGATGCCGAGGGCGTGGAAGAAACGCAGGATGTCGGCCGAGATGGGTGCGGCGCCGGAGATTGCGATGCGGGTGCGCTCGAGTCCCAGCTTCTTCTTCAGCGGTCGGAAGACGGCGAGGTGGGCCAGGTGGTAGGCGGCCCCCTTCCCGCCTCCTCCCCCGTCGAAGCGGGCCTTCACGTAGTCCTCCCCTATACCGAGCGCCGTCCGGTAGCACAGCTTCTTGAACCAGGTGGAGTCGTCCATCGTGAGCTGGACCTTGGAGTGGAACTTCTCCCAGATCCGGGGCACGGCGAAGAACATGGTGGGCGAGACCTCGCGCAGGTTGTCGCTCACCGTCTCCAGGCTCTCGGCGAAGCTGACCGTGTAGCCGTGTCGGATCTGGCACACGACCGTCAGGAGCCTCTCGGCGATGTGGCACAGGGGCAGGAACGAGAGGAGCTCGTCGCTCTCGTGGATCGGGTTCGCGTCGCTCAGCATGCCCGCCGTCTCGATGAGGTTGCGGTGGCTGAGCATGGCGCCCTTGGGCGGCCCCGTCGTTCCGGACGTGTAGACGAGCAGCGCCGTGTCCTCGGGCCGGCACGCCTCGACGCTCTCCTCGAACCCGTCCGCGTCGCCGCCCAGCTCGAGAAACTCCTCGAAGCTCATCACCATGGGGTCGGAGAAGTCGCGCAGCCCTTCCATGTCGATGACCACGATCTTCTCGAGCTCCGGCAGCCCGCCTCGGGTCTCGAGCGCCTTGTCGAGCTGCTCCTCGTTCTCCACGAAGAAGATGCGCGCCCCGGCATGCCCCACGACGTAGGCCACCTGGTCGGCCGCGTTCGTGGTGTAGACGGCAGCGGTGATGCCGCCCGCGGCCTGCGTTCCCAGGTCCACGTACAGCCACTCCGGCCTGTTCTCGCTGATGATGGCCACGCACTCGCCCCTCTCGTGGCCCAGCGCCTTCAGCGACAGGGCCACCTTCCTGACGAAGTCGGCGTACCGGCTCCACGAGATGTCGTGCCAGATGCCGCCCTGCTTCCTGCGCAGGGCGACGCGATCCCCGTGCCTCGAAGCGCGCTCGAGCAGGAGGCTCGGTAGGGTGTGGTGCGAGAACTCTCCCATCGAGAGAAGGAATCTAGCAGGACCCTTGCGAATGCGTCTAGTGGGGAACCTCGGGAACGCACGGAGAGGAGCCCGCGCCCACGATGCGGATCGGGGCCTCGGCGTGCACGATGGTCAGGGCGCGGCCCGCACCGTCGCTCCCGTCGTGGTCCATGTGCGTGACCTTGCTGACCCGGCTCGAGGACACGGGGAAGCACTCCGCGTAGCAGGTGACGTTGACGCAGTTCACGAACTCGCCGGTCCAGCTGCCCCCGCACTCGTCGCTCAGACCGTGCTCGTCGATGGCGCACTGGAACTCCTCGGTGCAGGTCTCGTCGGCCATGCAGGCGTCGTACTCGCTCTCGCAGCTCGACTCGAGGCACGGGATGCACCCCGACGGCATCGCCTCGGTGAAGAAGTAGATGTCGCCGCCGTGGAACGCGAATGCCGAGGCGCCCGTCTTGCTCAGCCCGTCCAGGGCCACGATCTCGATCACGCTCGCACTCGCCTTGTCGTACTCCACGAGCTTGGCCGGGCCCACGCCCGCGAACGCGAACAGCCGTCCGTCGCGGGTGCCCGCAAGCTCCCCGCCGTCGTAGTCGATGAGCCCAACCTCGGAGATGGTCAGGGCCTCGTGGTCCATCACGCCCAGCCGGCCGACGTCCTCGCCCTCGGAGAACCCCCCGGCGCCGCTGTAGGAATGGACATGGAGCCGGGGGCACACGTCCCACTCGTCCTCGGTCGAGAAGGTCATGCCGAAGAGCCCGAAGGAGGCCGGCACGTACCCCGAGTCCGTGCAGTCGGCGGGATCGTTGACGTCCACGTTCACGATCCGGTGAGAGTCGTTGTTCAGGACCCACGCGATCCCCCTCTCGTCCACGGCCATCGAGTAGGAATGGATGAGACCTCCGCACATGAGCGCGGCGAGGAACTCGAACGTGTTCGTCGCGGGGTCGTAGGTGTACAGCTCGTTGTCGTCCGACAGGACAAAGATCCTCTGGTTGTGCCGCCCGGGCGTGCAGGGGCACGGATCGGCAAGGTCCACGTCCGGATCTCCGCCGTCGTCGACAATCTCCGAGGCATCGGCCTCCTCGATGATGTCCGCATCCACCGTACCGTCCGGGTTTCCGCTGCTCGTCGTGCTGCAGCCCGACAGGAACAGCACCACTATCGTCGCCATGGACGCTCTCACTTGCTCCACCTCCCTCATCAACCTTATTGCGAGAAGGGCGCACGGACAAGAATCAGAGGAACTTCTCCTCCTCCACGAAGCCGGATGGCCGGCGCAGGACTGGCCAGCCGCGCGCATGCGAGAAGGCCTCGAACGCGGGATCCGGGTACACGCTCCACGCCTGGCCGGCGATCTCCATCATGGGCCCGTCCAGGCTGCCGTTGCCGCAGCACAGGGCGACGCGACGGCCACCGGCCAGCTGCAGCAGCTTCTCGGCCTTCCCCTGCCCGGCGCAGGAGATGCCCGCGTGCCTGCCGGTGACGATGCCGTCCTCGAGCTCGAAGTCCATTCCGACGATCCGCTCCACCCCGAACATCCTCTCGAGGGGGAGAAGGAAGTCCGTCGGCGTTCCGGAGACGATCCACAGACCGTAGCCCTTGCGCGCCACGTGGTGGAGGGCCTCGACGACCTCCAGGATCCACCTGCGCTTCGCGTGGTGCAGCCACCAGTGCTCCACCCGCTCGCGCACCACGCCGATGTCCTTTCCCTCGTAGAGGGTGAGCAGGTGCCGGCATCCGGCAGGTGGATCGTCCCTGTAGATCCTCATGTACTCGGCCCACCCGTCGCCCGGGACCTCGCCCCTGCCGATCATCCAGGTCGTGAAGTCGTCGGCCACGTCGTCGGTCCACAGGGTGCCGTCCGCATCGAACGCAGCGATGCTTCCATCCGTGCAGGCGGGTAGCGCCCGCACGAAATCCGGGACGAGATCCGGATCCCGGACGGCCCTCAGCCCGTACTCGAGCACCCTGTTCGCACCCCTGTCCATGACCCGGATGCCGGTCGTCATACCCCACCGGGCCGGAGGGATGCAACCGACTGCAATTGCCTTTTTTTCAACGTATTATCGCTGGTATGACCAGGATGTCACGATTGCGAGGTGGACATCCCGCGCCGGATGGGATAAGAGGCAATGTCAATTCGCCATGAAATCGGGGTGATGGAAGAAAATCTCCCGGAATTCATGAAACCGTGGTTCGGGTTTTGCGTACAGAGTAGGGTGAGGCGCTGCCACCGGCGGGCCAGGAGGTTGTAGGATGAAAAAGGGGATGCGAGACCCGAGAGCATGTCTGTTCGTCATCGCCGCGCTGCTGGCGCCCCTGCCCGTCCAGGCCCGCTCCCTCACGAACGAGGAACTGAAGAGGCTCGAGAGCGGCCAGCAGGTCATGATCCTGCTCGACGACGATCCCGAGTACGTGGGAGGCTCCTCCCACATCCTCATCGAGGACGACATCAAGACCGCATGGACCGTGGTCCAGGACCCGGCGATCTTCGAGAAGCTCTACCCGTCAGTGCTCGAGTCAAAGATCGTGAGCCGGACGGACGGCGCCACCACGATCAAGATGGTCCACGGCAACAAGCTCGTGAAGGCCGTGTGCTACGTCAGCTACCGGACCAACGCCAAGAAGCACCGCCTCTCCTGGCGGCTCGACAAGTCCAGGAAATCCGACATCACCGAGACGCGCGGCTCCATCCGCTTCTCACAATACCAGGACGGCCGCACGCTCATAACCATGACCACGCTCCTCGGCATCGGCAACGAGTTCATC
>JAFDER010000375.1 GCA_019310245.1 Deltaproteobacteria bacterium | reverse complement strand
GCTATTGTTCTTGCATAAACAATGAACGGATGGCTGCCTTCACACCCGCTTCCGCCTGCCGCCGTGCCAGGTGGAAACTCCCGATAGGGAACACTCAGGGGGTTGGAGTGAACCGGAAGGTCTCGAAGAAGCGGCGGCCGGCCGGGTGGTCGACGACCGACGGGTCGTGCCCGGCGTACAGGAGCATGGCGATCTCGCCGGGGAAGAGGTAGACGCGCGCGCGGCCGTTGACGCTCTCGCCCTGGTACGTGCCGCTGAAGGTGGCCTCGAGCCCCGGTGCGCCGTAGTGGATCATGTCCCGCGTGTCGAGCATCTCGCAGCCCACGTTGCCGATGGCGCCTTCCATCACGTAGCGCAGGAGCTCGTGCTCCTTGACCGGATCGTCGAGGATGACGGCGTCGGGCAGGACGAAGTGGAACATGGTGAAGAGAGCCACGTCGTGCCTCTTGTTGATCGCGGCGAGCGTGTCCGCCTTCATCCGGCCGAGTGGCGTGTGGACGTTCATCGAGTCCTGCTCGATGTCGCGGTGGGTCCGCGGGAGCTGGGCCGTGTAGACGCCCCGCTCGGAGACGTGCTCGAGGACCTGCCGGTTGATGAACGGCAGGCCGAGGCCGACCGCCAGCGCGAGACCCGCCACGGCGAGCACGATGCACACGATGCGCCGGCTCCAGAGACCGACGCGCTCCTCGGAGCCCAGGAACGCCGCTCGCGCGGACCTGTGGCAGTCCTCGCAGCTCACGTTCAGGCTCGCGGCGATGACGGCGAACGCGACGGCGAAGAAGGCGCCCACGAGCGCGCCGGCGGCCAGCAGCCCGAGGCGGTAGCCCACGTAGAAGGCGCCGGCGCCCACCACGACGTTCGCGACGATGCCGATGGTCCTGCCCACGGCCGGCGACTTGATCACCGTCGTCATGCCGGGCTTGATCAGCCCCTTGCACTGCGTGCAGTGCCTCTGCTGCCGCGCCGGATTCCAGCCGCACCTGGGGCACGACTCGTCGCCCGCGGGCACCTGGTAGGAGCACGAGACGCAGCGCCGGCTCGGGGCGTCGGCGGGAGGCGGCGGCTGGCTCATGCGCGCCGCGCTCGCCTCGACCTTCTCCTGGACGACGCTCCTCGCCTCGTAGACCTTCGCCTGTCCGGTTGGATTGTGGGTCAGCCGCACGTCGGCACCGGCGCCGAGCAGGCTCCGGACGAACTGCTGGGCGCCCGCGGCGGGAAGGTTCGTCTTCACCACTGCCGGGAGGCGCTCGATCTGCTCGGCGGCCCGCTCGGGCGGGATGCCGAGGGGTGAGGCCAGTGCCTGGGCGGCCTCGTCCGGGTTGAGATCAGGGAAGGCGATGATCTCGACCGTGAAGGTGTTCTCCGCGTCCGCCATGCGTCACCTCGATTGTCCGCAGAATCGGGAAGGATGTCCAGCCTCGTTGTCGCGTGCGCGGATAGACGCTATGCTGGAAGCATCGTTCGAGAAGGGAGTACCCGACCATGAAGCACGTTGCGATCACCTGCCTGGCCGCCCTGCTCGCCGGATGCGCCGCGGGCGAGACGTGCCCGTCGGACATGTGGGACTGCGGCGGGCTCTGCTACGACCTGCAGAGCGACTCCGCGAACTGCGGGGCCTGCGGGATCGCATGCGTCGAGGGGCAGATCTGCCAGTCGGGCGAGTGCGTGCTCACCTGCCCCGAGGGCATGACCGAGTGCAGCGGCGTGTGCCGCGACCTGGAGACGGACTCCTACAACTGCGGCATGTGCGGCATCACCTGCCCAACGGGGTTCGTCTGCACGGCCGGCGCCTGCGCACCGGACTGTCCGGAGGGGTACACGGAGTGCTCCGACGTGTGCAGGGATCTCATGAACGACCGCTCGAACTGCGGCGCGTGCGCGAACGCGTGCGCGGCCGGGGAGACCTGCCTGTCGGGACTCTGCTCCTTCGCCTGCCCGTCTCCCTACGCGGACTGCTCGGGCACGTGCGCCGATCTCTCGAGCGACCACCTGCACTGCGGGGCGTGCGGCACGGCCTGCGCCTCGGGCGAGATCTGCTCGGGAGGCTCCTGTGTCACCTCGTGCCTCGAGGGCCTGACGCTGTGCTCGGGTGCGTGCGCGGACCTGATGCGCGACCCCACCAACTGTGGCTCGTGCTCGAACACGTGCGGATCCGGAGAGGTGTGCTACGACGGCACCTGCACCGCGTCCTGCCCGGGAGGCTTCACCGACTGCTCGGGCTCGTGCCGGGATCTCGACTCGGACAGGCTCAACTGCGGCGCGTGCGACGCGCCGTGCGGCGACGGCGAGGTGTGTGAGTCAGGTACCTGCACCGTCCGGTGCGTCTCGCCCCTGGTGGACTGCTCTGGCGTGTGCTCGGACCTGCGCTACGATCCGGCCAACTGCGGCACATGCGGCAATCGCTGCGGCTCCGCCGAGGCCTGCGTCGCCGGATCGTGCGAGCCCATGTCCAGCCGCTCGGTGCTCGTCTACTACCAGTCGTTCTCCTCCCCTCCGGAGCCCGCCGGGAGTGCCGCCACGGCACTGGGCTGGACCGTGACGACCACGAGCAGCGCGACCACCTTCGCGTCGAACTACGACGCGGGCGGGTGGAACATCATCGTGGTCGACGCGCCCGGCACGGGCCTGCCAACCGAAGTGCGTACACGCGTCCTCGACGCGATCAGCGTGGGCCGCAAGTTGATCTTCAGCTGGTACGATCTGGACACGGATTCATCGCTCGCCTCTTCGCTCGGCGTGAGCACGTCGACCATCTCCTCTCCCCTGCCCCTCTACCCGACCTCGGGCGCCTCGGTGAACTTCTTCACGTCGGGGCAGGTCTTCCCCGTGCCTCTCACGAGCTCCGCTGATGCGGGGGACAACGGCGACCTGCTGACGCTCACGTCGGGCGGCGAGATCGTCGTCTCGGCATCCAGCGCCACCGGCTCCGGAATCGCGGCCATCACGAACTCGGGCAACACGATCGTGCTCGGCTTCCTGCCCTGGGACTTCAAGAGCACGGACAACGACGCCGACGGCACGCCCGACATGACCGAGATGTTCATGAACATGCTGCAGTACTGACAGCGGAGGAGTGATGCAGATCCACAGAATCCTGGCAGCCGGGGCCGCGGCCCTGACGATCACGTGCGGCCCCAAGGCGGTCGAGGAGCCCCGGCCGGCCGTCGCACCCGCGCCCATGGCGTCCGGCCAGTGCGCCGCGAACGCCGACTGCGCACCCGGGCTGACCTGCGCGCAGGGCAAGTGCGTCCAGCCGCGCGTCGTGGACGCCGCGGGATGCCGGTCCGACGCCCAGTGCGGCCCCGGCGGCAGGTGCGAAAGCGGCAAGTGCGTGGGCGGGACGCCCGGGGTCATCGGCACCCTCGAGGGGACCCCGTTCCCGCAGCCCCCGACGGGGATCGGCTACTCGCCGCCTCCGATGCCTGGCTGCATGATCGATGCCGACTGCTCCCAGGGCAAGAGGTGCCACAAGGGCTTCTGCCAGTCCGCGTCAGGCAAGTCGCTCGGAGCGACGTGCGGCATGCCGGAGGAGTGCGCGTACGGGCTCGACTGCCTGGACGGCCGGTGCGTCAGGCGCTACGTCCTGGGCCAGCCGTGCCTGTTCGACTCCGACTGCGGCGACTTCGACTTCTGCGTGGGCAACCTGTGCGCCAAGGACCTCGCCAAGGTCGGCCAGCCCTGCAAGATCACGATGGACTGCGACTCGGACATCGACCTCACGGTGTGCCTGCAGGGCACGTGCTCGTTCCTGGGCAACGGCGGCCAGGGTCAGGTGTGCGAGTTCGAGGAGGACTGCAACCCGCCTCTCGTGTGCAACGCCTACCGCTGCGGCAACAGCTACGCCCAGATGGGGCAGACCTGCTTCGACGACTCGCACTGTGCGCCTCCCATGTACT
>JAFDER010000067.1 GCA_019310245.1 Deltaproteobacteria bacterium | reverse complement strand
TGGTCATGGCGGGCCCCTCGGTCATGTCCCGGGTCGCCCGGCGCACCTTGCGCGAGACCAGCCCCGGGGCGCCCTCGAAGTCGTGGTCCACTCCCACGTCCACGACCACGACCTCGGCGCCCGCGTGCCGCCCCAGCACGTTCACGGCCGCGCCGCCGCCGAGCATGTTCATGACCATCTGCGGGGTCACCGAGCTCGGGAAGGCGGAGACGCCCCGGGCGGCCACGCCGTGGTCGCCCGCGAAGGTGACGATGCGCTTCTTGCCGAGCACCGGCGACGCCGTACCGGTGGCGAGGCAGTACTGCAGGGCCAGCTCCTCGAGCCTTCCGAGGGATCCCGGAGGCTTGGTCAGGTCGTCGAGGCGGGCGCGCACGCGCGTCTCGATGGATCGATCGACGGCTGGAACGAGCCGGAGCGTCTCCTCGAGAAGGCTCATGACGTCTCTGCCTTGACGAGCACCGGGATGCCGCTGAACATGACCACGACCCGGTCGGCCGCCCGCGCCATGCGCTGGTTCGTCTCGCCCGCGAGGTCCCTGAAGCGGCGCCCCAGGGGCGTGGCCGGGACGATCCCCGCCCCCACCTCGTTGGTCACCACGATGAGGTCGCACGGCGGGTCGGCGAGGGTCTCGATGAAGGCGTCGATGGCTCCGGACACCGCCGCTGGCGAATCGACGTGGTGCAGCAGGTTGCCGAGCCAGACCGTGACGCAGTCGATCACGGCCACGTCCACGTCGTGGCCGAGGTCTCCGACGGCGCCGGCGAGATCGAGCGGCTCCTCCACCGTGATCCACGACTCGCCGCGCCGGGCGACGTGGGCGTCGATGCGCGCGCGCATCTCGTCATCGATGGGCTCGGCCGTGGCGATGAACGTCCGCTTCGCGTACCCGTCGCCGAGCTCCAGGGCGTGGCGGCTCTTGCCGCTCCGGGCTCCGCCGGTGATGAGCGAGATGAGTGGCACGTGCGCTCAGGGCAGGCAGATGGTGGACGGGGCCATGCCCACGTGCAGCCGGGTGATGACCTCGCCGCTCGCGGCCTCGATGACCTGCACTCCGGATGCCTCCGTGGTGCGGTCCACCACCAGGAGCTTGCCGTCGTCGGTCAGCGTCATGTCCACCAGGGTGTAACCGGCTCCCTCCAGCACGGGATCGGCCTCGACCGTGCCGTCGGAGGGGTCGAAGCGCACCAGCAGGGCCTCGAAGGCGAGGGTGTTGACCGTCGCGTAGCCCAGGTGGTCGTTGACGAGCACGATGTCGGTGATGTCGCCGCCGAGGCTCTCCTCGGTGACGACGAACCCCTCCGCCTGCATGGTGTCCAGATCCACCATCTCCAGCCCGCCGTCTAGCTGCGAGTAGAACCCCGACTCGGGCACGTAGAGCTTCTCTCCGTCCCAGATGGGGTGGGCGCCGGAGGTGGGGTTCATGCCGGTGAGCACGATGGCATCCAGCTCCTCTGTGCTCGTGTCCGCGTCCACGACCTCGAGGCTCGAGGAGTCGATGACCACCAGCCAGCCCGGCCCGGACGGGTCCCACATGGTGGTGGTCTGGTCGAGCCTCTGCAGCGCGACCACGATCCTGCTCCCCGCCATCGTCACGGACCCCGCCTCGGGAAACCCGTCCGCGTCCGCGGCCCACGACAGGTCGATGAAGGTCTCCTCCTCCCCCGAGGCGGGATCGATCACGACCAGGCTGTCGCGCCCGAGCAGCGTGACGAGCACCGACCCCGATGCCAGCTTGACCAGCCCCTGGGGGTTCGCGCCGCTGCCCAGGGAGTGCTGCCCCAGCAGGCTGAAGGGCATCTGCCGGCTCACGCTGGTGATGGTGTCCGCGCCGTAGCGCTCGAGGATGAACAGATCGCCGCCGGAGCATGCACCGACGGCGTCGGAGTGAATGGACAGGACGTCCGTGAGCACCTCCATGGTGTCCAGGTCGATGATGGAGTAGGAACCCGACGAGAAGTCGAAGGCGGCGTTGACCGTGAAGGCCATCCTCTCGGGCGTCGTGAACGTGTCCGGGTCCTTTTTTGCCTCGCACGCCAGGGCGAACGTCGCCGCGGCGATCACCAGGGCGATCTTCGTGCAGGTGGTCGTGGTCAGGGTGTGATGGGACATCAGTGCACCTCCCGTACTTTCAACGATCGAGCCGATCGCTGGACGTCAAGGTTTCCTGACTCCCGGAGTCGCTGGCTGACCGCGCCTTCCCAGACCCCCATGGCCCAGTGGCATTCGCGGCATCCATCCCCGGTTACAGTGGCGGGGGCCGCGCCGGCATCTCACCGGCTTCCCTTGTAACGACTGGTCCGACTCTACAGTCCCGCGCCGTCCTGTCAACCGAATTCTCGCCCGAGATCGCGACGGGAGAAGCCGATCAGCCCACGTCCATCTCCGTGCGGACGATGTCCTGGAAGGTCTCCCTGCGCCTCACGAGTCGGAAGCTCTCGCCGTCCACCATCACCTCGGCGGGCCGCGGCCGCATGGCGTAGTTGCACGCCATGGCGCTGCCGTACGCGCCGGCATCCATGACGGCCAGCAGATCGCCGGGCACGACCCCGGCCAGCGGCCGGTTCCGTCCCAGGTGGTCAACGGCCTCGAACATCGGACCCACCACGTCGTAGAGCGGGGCGTCGGGGGGCTCGAAGTTCCGGACGGGCCGGATGTCGTGGTACCACTGGAAGAGGGCGGGGGTCATCATGTCGTTCATGGCCGCGTCGGCCACGATGTAGCGCTTGTCCGCCGTCTCCTTGAGCCCCTGGACGCGCGTCAGCAGGACGCCAGCCGTGGCCACGAGCGACCTGCCGGGCTCGAGCACGATCCGCATGGGCCGCGTGCCGACGGCCTCGGCCACCTGGAGGCAGAACGCCCGGTTGAGGAACAGCTCGCCGGCCGTGCCGCCGATGTCGAGCACCGTGAGCATCACGCCGGCCGCGGCCAGGCGGTCGACGAGCTCCAGGGTGGAGCGGAGGGCCTCGAGGAACGGCTCCTCCTCCGGGAAGTAGCGCCCGATGTAGTGGTGGATGCCGACCACCTCGAGCCCGTCCGTGTCCGCGGCGTGCCGGATCACCTCCTCGGCCTGTATCAGGGGAATGCCGATCTTGCCCGGCTCGCGTCCGGCCAGCGGGTGGACCCGGATCGCCGTGCGCGTCGGCGTGCCGGCCTCCGTGGCGAGCCTCGAGATCCTGTCCAGCTCGCTCCTCGAGTCCGCCACCACGAGGTAGATCTCCTTGGTGAGCGCCAGCCGCACCTCGTCGTCCGACCTGCCCATGCCCGAGAAGATGATCCTTCCCGGCGAGAACCCCGCCTTGAAGGCCTGCATCAGCTCCCCGCCCGACTGGATGGAGACCCAGGCATCCTCGGCGTTCAGCACGCCCAGCAGGGCCTTTCCGAAGTTGGCGCGCATCGCGTAGGCGATCGTGGGCCTGCGCCCCTCGGGCCAGGCGCCCATGATCCTGCGGAACCGGCCGGCCAGCGCGCTCTTCGAGTACACGTAGACCGGCGTGCCGATCTCCTCGGCGATCTTCGTCAGGGAGACGTCCTCGCAGAACATCTCCTCGTCGATGTACTCGAACGACCGCATGACAGTACGGGATTATCAGATCAATGGTGTTTCAGCAATGGCACAGGATATGCGAGGGCTGGCCTCCTGCCGAAGAGTAGCACTTATTCAGGGGGCGGGGACCGTCACCCTGGCGCTCACTTCCGACGAGTCGGTGCGGATGTCCCACGATCCTGGCGTGAGGCCGCAGATCATGTACCCGGCGTGGTACCTGCACGTGCACCAGCACGATTCGCCCGTCTCGCGCTCGTGAAGGGTGATGACGGAGCCGGCGTGGTCGATCCAGGCCGAGAGAGTGGTGCAGCAGTTGAACGATGCACAGCGGTGTGTGATGACGACGCAGTCCGGGAAGGACACACCCGCCCAGCCGGTCTCGAGGAACTCCGCGCCGGGGTCGTCCTCGGGGCAGACGTGGTCCATGCACTCGCCTTTCTCGGCTTCCACGAGGTAGGGAGAGGCCACGGGAGGCTCGCCGGTCGCGTCACGACGATCCACCGCGGTGTCCGTGGAGCCGTCCGCGTGGCCGGTGATGCCGGTGGAGTCGCACCCGAGGCTCGCGAGCAGGATGGACAGGAGGATCGGTCTCATGGCGCGAGAACCACGTGGGTGGCCTCTTGGGTCGTCAGGCTCGTCTCCTGGCCGTTGACCAGGATGCGGACCGAGCCCCTGGGCAGGTTGCGCACGACCTCCACCGTGGTCTGGGGGATGAGGCCGCGGTCGATGAGCCGGCGTCTGACCTGGCCGGCGGCGTCCACCTGGGCCACGGTGCCCGACTCGCCGGGCTGCAGGTCGGAAAGGCTGCGCCTGACCGCGGGCGTTCTGCTCATGGCGGCGACCTCGGGGCAGTCGTGATCGCAGTCGGGCTGGCCGGGATTGACGAGCGGGCAGTGGTGGAGCCTGTCGAGGAACTCCGTCTTGGAGCCGCGGGGGCAGCGCTGGATGAACTCGAAGAACTTCGTGAGGCGGTCCACGCCCTCGTCCGAGAGGTAGTGCTCCATGGCGCAGGCGTCGGATCGCGCATTCTTCTGGCTCACGTTGAGAACGTCGTGGAAGAAGCGGCGCAGCAGCTCGTGGCGGGCCAGCGTGCGGCGGGCCACCTCCTCGCCCTCGGGCGTCAGATCGATGAACTCGCGCTGCTCGTAGCGGATGAGGCCCATGGCGGCGAGCTTCTTCATGGCGGGCGAGACGGATCCCGGCTTCACGCCGCGCGCCGCAGCGATGTCCTTGACCCGGGCCACCTTCCTCTCGCCCACCAGCAAGTAGATGGTCTCGAGGTAGTCCTCCATGGCGGGCGAGATCTGCAGGTTCTTCGACTTCATGGCGTTTAACGTTGTTAGATGAGCTTAATAGATTATGGCCTCTGACGCCATGAGGGTCTCAATCTGCGTTAATCGTTCGGCTTTTCGTGGTCAGCCCAAGATCCTGTAGAAGATCGAGTTGCGCAAGACGTCCGCGGGCGAGTCCGCGGTGTGGATGACCAGGGCGATTCGCACGAGGTCGTAGATGACGGCGGTGGCGATGAAGAGGTAGGAGAGGATGCGGCCGTGCAGCCTCTCGAAGTGCTCGTGCCAGAAGAAGAGCGGCCGGCCGCGACGCGCGATGCCCACGATGGAGTTGACGAGCTCGATGAGCGCGCAGCCCATCAGCCAGTACGCGAGGATGTTGTAGGCCGCGGCCTCGGCGAACTCGAGGTGCACGAGGTGGTGGAAGGCGCGCGTCATGCCGCACCCGGGGCAGGGCAGGCCGGTGAAGTTGCGGAACGGGCAGATCGTGAACCCCGGAACGGTCGCGTTGCCGATCGTGCCGGGCGCGAGGAACCAGGCCAGGACCAGGCCCAGCACGATGAACACGGCGCCGCCGATGAAGCGCCAGCGCCACTGCACCTCGAGCGGCCTGGCGGGCCTCACTCCTCCTCCTCGCTTCGCGAGCGTAGCGAGGCCATCTTCTCGAGCCGCGCGCGCACCGTCTTCTCGTAGCCGATCTCCGTGGGCTCGTAGAACGCGGACTGCCGGATGGGCTCGGGCAGGTACTCCTCGGGGACCCAGTGGCCGGGCCGGTCGTGCGGGTACCTGTACCCGTCGCCGTAGCCCTGCTCCTTCATGAGCGGCGTGACGGGGTTGCGCAGGTGCATGGGCACGGGCAGCGCGCCGTGCTCCTTCACGGCCGCGAGCGCCCGCTGGTAGGAGCTCAGCGCCGTGTTCGACTTGGGCGCCGTGGCGAGGTAGAGCGCGGCCTGCGTCATGGGCAGGTATCCTTCGGGCAGGCCGACGTGCTCGAAGACGAAGGTCGCGTTGGCAGCCTGCACCAGGGCCTGCGGGTCGGCGAGGCCCACGTCCTCGGCCGCGAAGATCATCATCCGGCGCAGGATGAAGAGCGGATCCTCGCCGGCCTCGAGCATGCGGGCCATGTAGTAGACCGCCGCGTCCGGGTCGGAGCCGCGCAGGCTCTTGATGAACGCGCTGATGACGTTGTAGTGCTCCTCGCCCGAGCGGTCGTATCGCAGGGCCTTCTCGCCGAGGATCTTGCTCGCGTCCTCCTCGCGGACCTCGATCCGGGCCTCGCCCTCCGCGCTGCGATCGAGGGGGCGGCCCGAGAGCGTGGTGGCGATCAGCTCGAGCGCCGAGAGGGCGCGCCGCGCGTCCCCGGCCGATGCGCGGGCCATGGCCTCGATGATACCGTCGGGGATGGAGAGGCGCAGCCCGAAGCGCTCGTCCACCACCTCGATCCCCCGCCTCACGATCTCGGCGAGATCCTCCTCGGAGAGAAGCTCGAGGACGAGGACCCTGCAGCGCGAGAGCAGGGGCGAGATCAGGGCGAACGACGGGTTCTCGGTGGTGGCGCCGATCAGCACGATCGTGCCCCTCTCGACGTGGGGCAGGAAGGCGTCCTGCTGGGCCTTGTTGAACCGGTGGATCTCGTCGACGAACAGGATCGTGCGCCGGCCGAAGTGGCTCTTCTGCTCGGCGGCCTCCGCCACGATGGCGCGCACCTCCTTGACCCCGCCGAGCACGGCCGAGAAGGGCACGAAGATGGAGCCCGTCGACTTCGCGATGACGTGCGCGATGGTGGTCTTGCCCGTGCCGGGCGGGCCCCAGAGGATCATCGAGAACAGGGTGTCCTTCCGGATCGACTCGATGAGCAGGTTGCCCGGGCCGAGCAGGTGGCGCTGGCCCATCACCTCCTCGAGGGTCGCCGGGCGGGCCAGGTCCGCCAGCGGCGTGCCGCGGCCGCTGCGCTGCGCGGCCGAGTCGAAGAGATCGGTCACTACGCCTCCCTGGCCAGGAGGTCCCCCTCGCCGAACAGGTAGCGGTTGATGAGCACGAGGCCCGGGATGTCGAAGATGTCGTGCGCGAACTGCGGGACGCGGGCGATGAAGCCCTGGAATCCCGTCGACGTGCGGAGCCTCTCGATCGTGCGGCCCTCGATCGCGCTCGCCTTGCGCAGGATCGTGTAGCCCTCCTCCATCTTGCGCAGGAGGTTCTCGACCTCGGGACCCTCGCGGAGGTTCTCGGGCAGCGTGCCCAGGTCCGCGGCCACCAGGCCGTGCTCGATCGGACCCGTGTCCGGGCTGAGGCGGTTGACCACGAAGCCTCCGAAGGGCATGCGGTGCTCCCTGATCTTGCGGTAGAAGTACATGGCGTCGTCGATCACGGTCGGGTCGCCGCTCGTGACGACGATGAAGGACGTCTCGCTCGAGGCGAGGAGCTTCTCGATCTCCACGGCCCTGAGGCGGAAGGCGCCCGTCATGCCGCTGATCGACGCGAAGAACGTTCCGATCTCGTCGAGGGAGGCGTCGCCGAACACCCTGCCCAGCACGGACCAGACCAGCTTGCCCGTCTTCTGCACCACCTTGTAGCGCAGGGTCCCGTCCTCGTCCTGCTCGGGGATGAACCACTTGATGACGCGCTCGTCGAGGAAGTTGCTCAGCTTGCCCGGGGCGTCGAGGAAGTCGAGGGCGTTCTTGGTCGGAGGCGTGTCGAGCACGATGAGGTCGTAGACGCCCTTGCCGTGCAGCTCGTAGAGCTTCTCCACCGCCATGTACTCGAGCGTGCCGGCGAGCGCGGACGTGAGCTGGTGGTAGACCGTGTTCTCGAGGATCACCTTGGCTCGCGCACCGTCGCCGGCCAGCCTCTTGATGAGCTCGTCGAATGTGGCCTTCGGGTCGAGCATCAGCGCGTGCAGCTCGCCTTGGACGTCGATCCCGGCGGCCTCGAGCCTGGCCGGGTCCACGCGGCGCTCCACGTTGTTGAGCTCCTCGACCCCCAGGGAGTTGGCCAGCCTGCGCGCCGGGTCGATCGTGAGCACGAGGACCTTCCTGCCGCGCCGCGCTCCCTCGAGAGCGATCGCCGCGGCCGCGGTGGTCTTGCCCACGCCGCCCGAGCCGCAGCACACGACGAGGCTCCTCGCCTCGATGAGCTCGGAGAGGTTCATGCGAACATCCTCTCCTCGCCGGAGCCATCGAGGAGGTCCGCGACGAGCCCGACCAGCGCGGGTCCGCGCGCCGTCACCTGGGGAATCTCGAGAAAATGGGCCTCGATCGAGGACCGGAGCCGCTCGATCTGCTTGCGGTTGCGCGACCCGCGCACCACCATCCCCTCGACGCAGGTCATCAGGCTGTAGAGGCTGCGCGTCTGCGCGTCCACGGCGGTGCGGAGCCTGCCCCACGCGTCCTGCTCGCCCGGCTCGAGCACCTCGGGGTGCACCCCGTTGACGACCACGTGGGCGAGCCCCACGTCGAGCCTGTCCCGGAACCTGGGGAAGAACTCGATCGTCTCGTTGACGGGCATCTCCTCGGGGAGCGTGACCCAGACCATGGCCGTGCGCAGGCGGTTGCACATGAGCTCGCGGATGGCCTGGGCCCGCGCGCTCACGGGCCCCACCGAGAACAGGACCGTCGCCGTGTGGGGCACCCCGAGCATCGAGAGGGCGTGTCCGCTCGAGGGCAGATCCACGACCAGGTTGTCCCAGCGGCGCCGGCCTCCGTCCTTCTCGTCGGCGAGGGTGAGCAGGCGGATGAGCGTTGCCATCTCGCTGGCAGACGGCGTGGCCCGCCAGAAGCGGCCCATGATGCGGTTCGACAGGGCCATGCGCACGAGAGGTCCGGCCGGGACGGCTTCCCTCATGAACTCCACGAGCGCCTCGTTCGGGTCCACCTTGGTGGCCCACAGGTGGTCGTGGATCCTGCGCGGCGTGTGGCCGATGCCGCCCATGCCGAAGATGCCGTCCAGGGACGTGTCCCTGTCCAGCTCAACGAACAGCGTCCGGCTCGAGCGGCGCGAGGCGGCGAGCGCGAAGCCGGCGGCCACCGTCGACTTGCCCACGCCGCCCTTGCCCGTCACGAGCAGGACCTGTCTGCGCAGAAGCGTTGTGAAATCCCTGCCCACGGCCTCGAAATCCTTAGCACAGGCCCGATCCACCAGCAAGGTGAAGCGCCATTCAGTTTTAACTGGAGTGCATCGTTATGGCGTTCCAGTTTTTCGTGTATTATATATGTCGTTCAACATCCCCCAGGAGGCTTCTCGTGACATCAACGATGAAGAAGTGCATTCCCTTGCTTGCAGCCCTGGCCCTGGTCCTCGCCGTTCCCGCCCTGGTGGGCTCGACGACCCTGCTCAGGCTCGGCGTGGAGACGATGAGCCGGGACGCGGAGATGGTCGTGCGCGGCCATGTCTCGTGGGACTACTCCGTGAGACCGGATCCGGACGGACCGATCTACACGCTGACGGGGGTCGAGGTGAACCGTTGCATCGCGGGCGACTGCCCGGAGACGGTGGAGCTCAGGCACAGGGGGGGCACCGTGGGGGATCTCACGCTGTACATCCCGGGAATGCCCACGTTCAAGCCGGGCCAGGAGGTCCTGCTGTTCCTGGAGCCGGACTACGAGAACGTGCCGGGCTACCACTCCGTGGTGGGGATGGTCCAGGGCTTCTTCCTCGTCGTGACCGAGCCGGTGAGCGGCAAGAGGCTCGCCGTCCAGCAGCTGAGGGGCGTCTCCCTCGCGGCCCCGAACGCGGACGGCACCATCGTTCCCGTCGGCGGCGTGAGCGCCCTCATCCAGGAGGTGGGCGCGCTGGAGGCCAGGATCGTGGAAGCCCGCGCGAAGAAGGGAGGTGTCCAGTGAGGCGCCTCATCGTTGCTTCGGTCCTGTGCCTGCTCCTCGTGCCCGCGGCGTCGCAGGCGTGGATCTCCATGGACGACGATTCCACCCCGCCGCACACGGTGTGGCCGACCCTGCCCATCCAGTACTACCTCAACGAGGACGGGTGCGCTGACATCGGCGGGTTCACGTCCACCGAGACC
Organism: Deltaproteobacteria bacterium; assembly: GCA_019310245.1. Classification (GTDB taxonomy): domain Bacteria; phylum Myxococcota_A; class Polyangia; order DRWM01; family DRWM01; genus JAFDER01. The sequence continues at coordinate 2,624 of JAFDER010000067.1, read as the reverse complement.
ATCGTCCTGGACTCGTTCGCGACGTGGTCCGCACCCATCTGCACGCTCTGGGACACCTACTACCGCGGCACCACGACGCGCACGCCCCGGTCGGACGGGCGCCAGGTGATCGCCTGGCAGGAGTCCAGCTGGCCTCACTCCTCCTCGGCCATCGGCGTGTGCGAGGTCTACTTCAGGTCGTCTCACGAGATCGCCGAGGCCGACATCAGGATGAACGCCGAGGACTTCACCTGGAACACGACCGGCACCGGCGGCGTGGACACCCAGTCCATCACCACGCACGAGATGGGCCACTTCGTGGGCCTGGGAGACCTGTACGGCTCGGACTGCGACATGGGCCAGACCATGTGCGGCACGTACGGCGGAGGGCGGGGCAAGCGCACCCTGACCTCGGATGACATCGACGGCGTGTGCAACCTGTATCCCACGGGGTGCACCACGCCCTCGGACTGCCCGGCCGGGTTCGACTGCGTGAGCGGCTCCTGCGTGCCCGTGCCGAGCGACATCTGCGCGCCCTGCACGTACGACGGGGAGTGCGGCGGCGTGGACGACATCTGCCTGTACGGCTTCCCGGACGGCAACTCCTACTGCGGCACCGACTGCACGACGGACATTGACTGCGACTGGGGCTACGTGTGCGCCGACATCAGCTCGGGCGCCGCGCGCCAGTGCATCCCGTACAACTCGTCCTGCGATCCGCCTCCCGCGCCCGAGTGCGAGTTCGACACCGACTGCCCGGCGCTGTACACGTGCACGGACATGCTGTGCGTCGGAAGCCTGTGCGCCGCCTGCGACGACAACTACGACTGCGGCGGCTCGGACGACTTCTGCGTGAGCGGCTTCTCGGACGGCGGCACGTACTGCGGCGCGCGCTGCATCGTCTCCTCCGACTGTCCCTTCGGCTTCCACTGCATCGGCATCGGCGGCGGGGTCATGCAGTGCACGCCCACGGACAACGACTGCGCCACGCCGCCCGAGCGCGAGTGCTACGAGGACGCGGACTGCCCGGACGGCTACTACTGCGAGCTGGGCTACTGCTACGAGTCGCCCGAGTGCCTGACGAGCGACGACTGCCCGGATGGCGAGATCTGCGTGGACGACGAGTGCATTCCCGACCCGAACCCGCACCTGCCCCTGTGCTCGGAGTGCTCGAGCCACCGCGAGTGCGGTGAGCACGACGACCTGTGCCTGAGCGGGTTCCTCGACGGGACCATGCGCTGCGGCGTCTCGTGCGAGTCCATGGGCGGCGACTGCGGCGCGGGATTCATGTGCTACGAGCTCACGGACTTGCCGTCCCAGTGTGTTCCCGTGACCTTCGACTGCACCACCTACTGCACCTCGGACGACGACTGCCCGGGCGGGGCCGTGTGCGAGGAGGGGCGCTGCGTCGACGCCTGCGACCCGTCCGACGCGTCGTCGTGCCCGGATGGCTACTACTGCGCGTTCGAGTCCTGCACGGGCGGCACGTGCACAGCGCTCCCCGACGAGCCCGGCACGTTGACCCTCGGCGCGGTCTGCACGCAGAACGAGGAGTGCGAGAGCCTCTGGTGTCGCGACATCCTGGGCACCTCGCGCTGCACCGGGATGTGCGACTTCCTGGGCGCCGAGGGCTGCGAGGAGGGCTCCTACTGCCAGCCCGTCTCGGGCGGGGCCGAGTGCGGCTTCTGCTCCTGCTCGGCCGGCCTGCTCGGCGATCCGTGCAGCGTCGCCGGAGACTGCACGACCGGGGCCTGCGCGGGATTCTGCACCAAGACGTGCACCGACCACACGGACTGCCCCACGGGCTACGCCTGCGAGGAGCTCTACGGCCTCATGCTCTGCAATCCCGACGGGATCCTGCTCGGCGGCGAGTGCTCGAGCTCCTCCGAGTGCGCCACGGGCATGTGCTCCACCGTGGACGGCCACACCTTCTGCACGCGCACCTGCGATGACGACTGCACCTGCCCCGCGGGCTACGACTGCCTCGAGGCCGCGGGCGGCATCATGGTCTGCACCGGCGAGCTCACCGACAACGGCGACGGCGCCAAGGGCTGCGGCTGCACGGTCGTGGGCCACTCCGGCGCCGCCTGGCCCGGCCTCCTGCTCGTCCTCGCCCTCTTTTCCGTTGCCCTGATTCCCGCTGCGCTGAGCCTGTCGAAGCGCCGCCGCTAACCTGGGGACAGGCACCCTATCTCTATCCCCTTTTAATTATTAGCGAATTCGTGGCAACCGCGAACATTTGCCATTCAGTAGCACCGATTGGACCTTGCTCATCCTCCAGCTACATGACGAGGGCGCAGCCGCAGCCCGAGGTATCGCTGCCCTGGTCGTCGGGTCCCTCGTCCGGTGGATCCGAAGGTGAGTCGGTGGAGGCATCTGCGGCCGGCTCGGGCGTGGCCTCCGCCTCGGGAACGTCCACGTCCGGCTCCTCGTCGGGAAGGACGGCGTCGTAGGGGGAGGGAGGCTCGGTGGTGAAGTCGGTGAGCGGCTCGGTGAGACTCCAGATCTGGATCTCGTCGTTGTACTGTACGCCCTGGTCCACGCTGCCGCTGGCGTACATGCCCCAGTGGGCGCGCATGAGGTTCTGGCCGCTGCGCGACGTGTAGTGGCCCTCGAGCACGGGCACCCCGTCCTGCCAGACGTAC
>JAFDER010000374.1 GCA_019310245.1 Deltaproteobacteria bacterium | reverse complement strand
GAGCAGGGTCGACTTGCCCACGTTGGGTCTTCCGACCAGGGCGATGGTTCCACAGCGCGTCACGGCCTGCCACTATAGTGACCGAGCAGGCCCAGGGCAACAGTGCGAAATATGGTATAGATGGAGCCATGAGCTCTCGAGAGGTGCTCGTGGTGGGAGGAGGCCTGGCCGGGTGCGAAGCGGCCCACCATCTCGCGGCGAGGGGCGTGCGCGTGCAGCTGCTGGAGATGAAGCCCCGGGCCCGGACGCCTGCTCACAGCGTGGACGAGCTCGGAGAGCTCGTCTGCTCGAACTCGCTCGGAAACGACCGTCCCACAACGGCGGCCGGCCTGCTCAAGGCCGAGCTGAGGATGGCGGGGTCTCTCGTGATGGGGTGCGCGGACGCGTGCACCGTGCCCGCAGGCGGCGCACTGGCCGTGGACCGTACGCAGTTCGCGAGGAGGATCACCGAGGCCATCCGGACGAGCGAGATGATCGAGGTGCTCGAGGCAGAGGTGGATGCCGTGCCCGAGGGCCCGGCGGTCATCGTCGCGACGGGCCCCATGACGGCCCCGCCCCTTTCCGTGGATCTTCTGGGTGCGCTCGGAGGAGATGGCGACGGACTGCACTACTGGGACGCCATCTCGCCCATCGTGGAGGCAGAGTCCGTGGATCCGGGGGCGAGCTTCTCCGCGAACAGGTGGGACAGGGGCGAGAGCCCAGAGGGCGATTACGTGAACTGCCCCATGGACGAGGACGGTTACGCGGGCTTCGTGCAGGCGCTACTCGAGGCGGAGAAGGTACCGCTCACGGACTTCGAGGAGCCCCGCTACTACGAGGGATGCCTTCCCATCGAGGTGCTGGCAGAGCGTGGCAGGAACACGCTGGCCTTCGGCCCGCTCAAGCCGGCTGGCCTGAAGGACCCGCGCACCGGCTCGCGGCCGTACGCGGTGCTGCAACTCAGGCACGAGGACAGGCAGGGCGAGGCGCTCAATCTCGTGGGCTGCCAGACGCGGATGACGCGACCGGAGCAGAAGCGCGTCTTCAGGGCGATCCCGGCGTTGAGGCAGGCCCGGTTCCTGCGCTATGGCCAGATCCACCGCAACACCTTCGTGGATGGCCCTTCCCTGCTCGATGCGTTCATGGAGTCACGGGCGAGGGAGGGGCTCTTCGTCACGGGACAGCTGTGCGGCGTGGAGGGCTACCTGGAGAGCACGGCGGCCGGCCTGCTCACGGCTCTCGCCGTGGCGAGGAAGCTCGAAGGAGGCGATCCGCTCGAGATGCCGCCGGCGACAACGGCCTGCGGGGGGCTCATGAGGCATGTACAGGGGCATTTCGGAGCTCCATTCCAGCCCTCTGGCATCAACTGGGCTCTCGTCCAGATGCCGCCGAGGCGCAAGGGCCAGCGCAAGCACGAGCAGCGCGAGGAGGCCTTCCGGCAGGGATCGGACGCGTTCGGCGCCTGGATGGACGACGAGAATATCCGCTTGATTTAAAAGGGGTTGACATGAACATCCTCAAGCTTGGCCTGACCCTCGCTTTTCTTACCCAGGTTACTTGCTCCGGCAAGACCACGGGGCGGGCCGGACCCACCGGGGACGATGCCCCCGAGAGCGAGGCGGTGGACAAGAAGGTCTACAGGCTCTCGCTGGACCGCATCTTCGAGGACCCTCCGCTCGACGGCGTGCGCATCCGGTCGGTCCAGTGGACCGAGAACGGGAAGATCGCCGGGTTCCTCAGGCCGAGCCAGGAGAACCGGGACGTGCTCGAGCTCTGGGTCTACGACGTGGTGGAGGGCAAGTCGCGGCTGCTGGTTCGGGCTGATGACCTGGTCTCGGCCGAGGCCATGGAGCTCAGCGAGGAGCAGATCCAGGAGCTCGAGCGCAAGCGCATCACCCAGAGAGGGATCACGAGCTACATCTGGGCCCCGGATGGCGGGTCCATCCTCTTCCCCCTCGGCAGCGACCTGTACCTCTACGACATCGAGGGAAAGAAGGCTCAGAAGCTCGAGACGGGCGTCGAGGGTGCGCCCATGGATCCCAGGTTCTCGCCCGATGGCAGACGCGTCTCCTTCGTGAGCGGTGGCGAGATCTGGGTCCTGCCGCTCGCTGGAGGAGCGGCCCGGAAGCTCACCAAGGGCGCCACGGAGACCCTGACCCATGGCCTCGCCGAGTTCGTGGCCATGGAGGAGATGGGACGCTACCGGGGCTACTGGTGGAGCCCGGACTCGGGCTGGATCGCGTTTCTCGAGGTGGACGAGTCCGGCGTCGAGGTCTGGAGCCGCGCCAGCTACCAGGCCGGGGAGTCGTCGCTGTCCGAACAGCGCTACCCCGGGGCGGGCAAGCCGAACGCGGTGACGCGCCTGGGACTCATCGACATGGCCACGGGCTGGACGTACTGGGTCGAGCTCGACGAGGACATCGAGTACATCGCGCGCGTCGACTGGGGGCCCGAGGACCGCTTTCTCGTGCTCCAGGTCCAGACGCGCGACCAGAAGGTCCTGCGACTTCTCAGAGTCAACCCGGCGACCGCGAAGCCTCACGCGCTCTTCGACGAGACGTCGAAAACGTTCGTGAACCTGCACGACGACCTGCACTTTCTCGATGACGGCACGTTCATCTGGTCGTCGGAGCGCGACGGGATGAGGCAGCTCTACCTCATGAGCGAGGACGGGAAGACCATGAGGCAGCTGACCGAGCAGAAGCTGCCGGTCGTCGCCCTCGAGGCCGTGGACGAGGACGCCGGGCGCGTGTTCTTCACGGCCGTGACGAACAACACGCTGGAGAAGCACCTCTTCGCGGTCTCGCTCGAGGGCGGCGAGGCGGTCCAGCTGACGGAGAAGCAAGGATGGCACTCCGTCGAGGTCTCCCCTGACGGCGAGCACTTCGTGGACGTCTACTCGTCGAGCAATTCGCCGGCAAGGGCCACCCTCCATGACGCCGGAGGCGACGAAGTGGCGGTCCTCGAGGCCAATCCCACCCCCGAGCTCGACAAGTACCTGAGATCCCCCCGCGAGTTCATGCAGGTCATGGCCGCCAACGGCGAGACGACCCTCAACGCCCTGATCACCAAGCCTCCCGATTTTGACTCCACGCAGAAGTACCCCGTCATCATCTACAGCTACGGCGGGCCACACGGCCACGTGGTCGCCGACAGGTGGCATCGATCGATCCCCTGGAACCAGTTTCTCGCCCAGAACGGCTACATCGTGTTCGCCGTGGACCCTCGGGGCTCGAACTACCGGGGCAAGGCGTTCGAGGATGAGATCCACGAGCGCTTCGGCGTGGTGGAGATCGTGGACCACAGGGCCGCGGTCGAGCACCTGCGCACCCTGCCCTTCGTGGATCCCGAACGGATCGGAATCTGGGGATGGAGCTACGGCGGCACGCTCGTGCTGATGTCGCTGTTCGAGACGGAGGGCCTGTACCGCTGCGGCATCGCGGTCGCACCGGTCACGGACTGGCACTGGTACGACACGCACTACACCGAGCGGTATCTGGGAATGCCGGAGCCGAACGCCGGGATCTACAGCACGGCCTCGCCCGTGGAGAAGGACCCCGCCGGGATCCAGGAAAAGCTCCTGCTCGTCCACGGCATGGCCGACGACAACGTCTTCCTGCGCAACTCCCTTGCCTTGATGAGCCGGCTCCAGGACGCGGGCGTGCAGTTCGACCTCATGCTGTACCCGGGCAAGACCCACCTCATCGCGGGCAAGAGCACCCGCAGGCATCTGTACGGGCTCATGTTCGAGTTCTGGGAGACGAACCTCAAGTAGGCCCGGATTCTCTCGAATTTTGAATGCACACGCGCCGTTGTGCTAGTTAGAAGCGGGCGATGCTGCGCTATGTCCTGAGACGGATGATCCAGATGATCCCGACCCTGATCGGGATCTCCGTGGTCACGTTTCTGCTCGTCCACCTCGCGCCCGGCTCGCCCG
>JAFDER010000373.1 GCA_019310245.1 Deltaproteobacteria bacterium | reverse complement strand
CTGGGAGCCGGGCCCCACGGACGCGGAGGTCTACGTGGGCTACACGGGGATCGGGCTCGGGAGGGAGGAGGGCGGCCCGCAGGTGGAGTACCTGCAGGGATTCGGGCTCGGCCACACGCTCTCCGCCTTCCTCTCCGCGACGGTCCAGGCCGCGGGCGACACGTCGGCCGGGTTCGCGGGAGGATTCTTCGGCACGCCTCTTGACAGCGATCACGTCGACCTCGACCTCATGCTGGTCCTGGGCCAGGAGTGGCGGAGGCTCGAGGACTTCTCCGTGGGTGCGGCCTTCGAGCTGAACCTGGACCTCGCACCCGACCTCTCGCTCTTTGGCGTGTACATGCGGGGATGCGTCCATCTCGGCGGCGCGCTGCACGTGGGCGTCGAGACGATCCTCGGCACCTATGTCACGCTCTCGGAGCGTCACCAGATCCTGCTCGAGGCCGACGCCGAGTTCGCCCTGAACCCGAGCGATCGGTGGAGTGCGGTGCAGATCGGTGGGATCGCCCTGGGCTACAACGTGCGGCTGCACGATGCAGTGGAGCTCATCACCGAGCTCTTCCTGGACATTCCCCAGGCAGGCGAGTCATTCTCCACAGGTGTGATGGTCGGCCTGATCCTGACGATGCCCTCGTCGGGCGAGGGACTTCACATGTAGGGCACGCAGTAGGTCTCGGTCGTGACGTAGGGGATGGAGTAGCAGACGTATCCCTCGGCGATGCGGCACTCGCCGTCCGAGCCGCACCTCTTGAAGCACAGGCCCAGGTACCCGAAGTCGACGCAATCCGATCCGGGCCCGCACTCCGACGCGCCCCCGCACTCGGCCGAGCAGTAGCCGTTCGGGAAGTCGACAAAGTAGCCGCCGCCGAGCTCGATCCTGTTCATGCAGAACCGTCCCTCGCCCGGGACGCCCGTGCACTCATGGTCCTCCACGCAGGAGTCTCCCGTCGCGCCGGACCCGGGAGACGTGTCCACGCCGATGTCCGGAGTCGGTTCGCCCGTGGGGTCCGGGATCACGTCGATCGTGATCTCGGGCGTCGGGTCCCCGGCCGTGTCGTTGCCGGCGTCGCCCGTTGCCTTGATGGCCGAGCCGCAGCCCGCCGCGACGAGGAGCAGGGCAGTGGTCAGTGCAAGCGCTGGTAATGGCTTCATGGTCTCGAGCCTCCGTGTCTGCGTGGAATTCTACAATCGATGTGCGAGCTTGCAAGGTTCTGGTTCTAACTTGCGGGAACCATGATAGAATTCGGGTGGACAGTGGCGCCTCTGCTGAGGCGTTCTGTCGTGCAGAGGGAGGACGAGATGAGGATCACGCCTGCTCTGGCCATCGCTCTCGCGGTCGCACTCACCGGGTGCGGATCGGATGCGAAGAAGTTCGTCGACGCGGACGCGGCCGAGCCGCCTCCCGACGTCGCGGAGACGCTGCCCGACCTGGAGCCCGAGGCGGACGTGCCGGACGACGCGCCGGACGCCCCGCCGAGCGACTGCGGCAACGGGACCCTCGAGGGCTGGGAGGAGTGCGACGACGGCAACACGGATCCCGGCGACGGGTGCGCTCCCGACTGCACGATCGAGCTTCCACCGCACTGCGGCGACTGCGACGTGGACTACGACGAGCTCGAGCAGTGCGACGACTGCAACAACGAACCAGGTGACGGCTGCAGCCCCACGTGCCAGAGGGAGAGGCCCTCGACCTGCGGCGACGGCGTGCTCGACATCGACATGGGCGAGCAGTGCGACGATGGCAACACGGACTCGGGCGACAGCTGCAGCTCCACCTGCCAGTTCGAGACAGTGGGCGAGGAGTGCGGCAACTCGACGAGGGATCCGGGCGAGCGATGCGACGACGGCAACCTGGTCAACGGCGACAACTGCAACCCCACGTGCAACCTGACGAACACGTGCGACGGGTTCGTGGGATCGCAGGGCAGTCAGGGGCTCGTCGACGGAGCGGCGAGCGTGGCCCGGATCGGCGGATTCGGGACGCTGGCCGTGGACGACACGTACCTCTACTACGCGGACAGCTCGAACTACGTGATCCGCCGCATCGAGATCTCGACGGCCACCATCGAGACCATCGCCGGCGACGCCACGACACCCACGTCGGGCTACGTGGACGACCCGGTGGGAGCCAACGCCAGGTTCATGGGCACGGGGGCCATCACCACGGACGGGCACACGCTCTGGGTCGCCGGCTACAGGCGGATCCGGGCCGTGGACCTCACGCCGCCCTACGCCGTCACAACGGTGGCGGGCTCGGGCGCCCAGGGCGACGACGACGGCTTCGGCCTGAGCGCCGAGTTCGACGACCTGCGCGGGCTGACCTACCTCAACGGGATCGTGTACCTCGTGGACGGCACCGCGGCCACGGTCAGGAGCTTCGATCCCGTCTCCACCGAGGTGGTGACGCTCGCCGGACAGCCCTACATCACGGGCCAGACCGACGGCGTGGGATCCGCCGCGCGGTTCATCAGCCCGCGCTACGTGGCCTCGGACAACTCCGGCATGCTCTACGTGGCGGACACGAACGGCAACAAGATCCGTGCGTTCAACACCATGACGAACGAGGTTACGACCTTCGCGGGCGACGGGACCGTCGGGTACGCGGACGGCACGGGCACGGCCGCGCTCATCCACCGGCCGCGCGGCATGACCTCGGACGGCACGTCGGTCTACTGGGTGGAGTTCAACCAGCACACGATCCGGCAGGGCATCTTCTCGAACCAGCGCGTCTCGACGCTCGCTGGCACGCACTGCGGCGGCACGGATCCGTGCGCGGGCGGCTACGCGCTGGGCGTGGGCACCTCCGCCCTGTTCGACGGGCCGTTCGCCATCGCCTTCCACTTCCCGTCCAACTCGCTCTACGTCGTCGACAGCGCGAACTACCTGATCCGACGTTGCTACTGAAAGGACCCTTCTCGCGGTTTCAATGACAGTGTAACATCCCAGGTCTCGTGCCCTTCCCGTACGCAGGAGAGCTGGCGGGGCTGACCACGGCCCTGTGCTGGACGATCACGGCCCTGGCCTTCGAGTCTGCGGGCCGCCGGATCGGCTCGCTCGCCGTCAACCACATCCGGCTCGTCATCGCCTTCTTCATCCTCTCGGCCGTGTGCTGGGTGCACCGCGGCCTGCCTCTGCCCACTGACGCCACGCCGCACGCCTGGATCTGGCTCAGCGTCTCGGGCCTCGTCGGCTTCACGATCGGGGACCTGTGCCTGTTCAGGGCCCTCGTCATCGTGGGCTCGCGCACTGCCACGCTCATCATGGCCCTCGTGCCTCCGATCACGGCCCTCATCGGATGGGCGGTGATCGGCGAGATCCTGTCCGTGCTCGAACTGCTGGGCATGGCCCTGACCCTGAGCGGCGTGGCGATCGTGATCCTCGAGCGCAGGCCCGACAGGAAGGGTGAGAAGCGCAAGCTGCCCATCGAGGGCATCCTTCTCGGGCTGGGCGGCGCGGTCGGGCAAGCCGTGGGCCTCGTGCTCTCCAAGTACGGCATGGGCAGCTACGATGCCCTGGCGGCCGTGCAGATCCGCATCATCGCCGGGATCGCCGGCTTCTCCGTGCTGTTCCTGTTCATCGGCTGGTGGCCGAAGATCTTCAAGGCCGTGAGGGATCCCTCCGCCATGAAGGGCACGGCCCTGGGCGCGTTCTTCGGCCCCTTTCTCGGCGTGACCTTCTCGCTCATTGCGGTCAAGTACACCGAGACGGGCGTGGCCGCCACGCTCATGGCCCTCGCGCCCGTGTTCATCATCCCGCCGGCCATCTTCATCCAGAAGGAGCGCGTCAGCACGCGCGCCGTACTCGGAGCGATCGTGGCCGTGACGGGATCGGGCCTGCTCTTCCTCTGATCGAGGGGTGTGCTAGAATATGGAGTCTTCGGAAAGAGAGGGTTGAGATGCGTAGATGGGTACCGCTCCTGGTCA
>JAFDER010000066.1 GCA_019310245.1 Deltaproteobacteria bacterium | reverse complement strand
CGTGGACGCCCTCGGCGACAAGCTCAAGCAGCTCGTGGCCAGGGTGTTGAGCACGCAGCGCGAGATCACGGACTGCGAGCACTCCATCGGGATGAGCTCGCGCGAGGTCCGCAAGACGATCCGCGAGATGAAGGTGAGCCGGGCGGCCGATCGCAAGATCGCCGCGAAGCTCGGGATCAAGCTCAAGGATCTGATCGAGATCGACAAGACCATCAAGAACGCCCAGCGCAAGATCCACCGCATCGAGCAGGAGGTGGGCATGCCCGTCGACGAGCTGGTGGCGACGTGCAACGATCTGCGCGAGGGCGAGCGCATGGCCTCCCAGGCCAAGGCCGAGCTCATCGAGGCGAACCTCAGGCTCGTGGTCTCCATCGCCAAGAAGTACACGAACAGGGGCCTGCAGTTCCTCGACCTCATCCAGGAGGGCAACATCGGGCTCATGAAGGCGGTGGAGAAGTTCGAGTACCGCAGGGGATACAAGTTCTCGACTTACGCCACGTGGTGGATCCGACAGGCCATCACCCGCGCCATCGCGGACCAGGCCCGCACGATCCGCATCCCCGTGCACATGATCGAGACGATCAACAAGCTCATGCGCACCTCGCGCTATCTCGTCCAGGAGATGGGGCGCGACCCCACGCCCGAGGAGATCGCAGAGAAGATGGAGATGCCCATCGACAAGGTGCGCAAGGTGCTCAAGATCGCCAAGGAGCCGATCAGCCTCGAGACCCCGATCGGCGAGGACGAGGATTCGCACCTGGGCGACTTCATCGAGGACAAGAGCCTGCTCAGCCCCCAGGAGTCGGTCATCAACATGAACCTCGTCGAGCAGGCACAGAAGGTCCTCAAGACCCTCAACCAGCGCGAGGAGAAGGTCCTGCGCCTGCGCTTCGGCATCGGGGTCAAGTCCGATCACACGCTCGAGGAGGTGGGACAGGAGTTCTCGGTCACCCGCGAGCGCATCCGGCAGATCGAGGCCAAGGCCCTGCGCAAGCTCCGCCATCCCCTCCGCTCCAAGCAGCTCAAGGGCTTCATCGAGTCCTAGACCGCTCCGCCTCATCCCCCCGACGAATCCATCCCTGCCATGCGAGCGGACACGTGTGCGGGGCACTCCAGCACCGGGGAACTTTATGGTGCTTTCGACCCCGCATCCCGCCCGCTCCACGTAGGGGTCAGACCCCGTGTTGTCGGTGCACAGCGAGTCCTTCGAAGGGCTAATTATCCCGCTTCCCTGAGCCCGTCGAAGGGCAGCGGCATCAGTCTGCGGGAACGACGCGATCGCGTCCCGAGCGCTTGGCGGTGAGCAAGGCCTTGTCGGCGCGGCGGATGAGGTCGGAGCGAGATTCGCCGGGACGCCGCTCGGCGACACCGAACGATGCGGTCACCTGGATCCGGGTCGACTGGTACCTCAGGCTCGATGCCTTGACGCCATGCCGTGCCTCCTCGGCGATCCCGCATGCCGCCTCGCGGTCCACGCCCGGCAGGATCAGGAGAAACTCCTCGCCCCCGTAGCGCACCACGGCGTCGCCCGCGCCCAGGATGGATGCGAGGACCTTTGCCACCTCGCGCAGGACCTGATCGCCGACCACCGAGCCGTACTCGCGGTTCAGGCTCCCGAACCTGTCCATGTCGACCATGACGACCGAGACGGGCATCTGCCTGCCGCCGCTCGAGAGCCTCGAGTCCGGGAGGGCCACGGCCAGGCCCTTGCAGGTGAGGGCGCTCGTGAGAGGATCCATGGTCGTGAGGTGCGAGAACCGCTGCTCCTCCACGACCGGTGCGCACATGGCGCAGATGAGCACGAGCAGCTCCTCGTGCTCGCGCGTGAAGCGGTCGGGTTCCGGGTGGAGCGCACAGAGAGCACCCAGGCGCAGGGACCCGGAGACGATGGGTGCGCCGAGGAACGATCCAACGCGATCCCTGCGGCCGTCCCTCTCGGCGAACCGCTCATCGTCCTCCGCGTGTCCGGTTCGCAGCGGCTCGGCGTGCTCGACGATCCATCCCACGAGTCCCTCGCCCACCTTGAACCTCGCGTCTGGATCGAGATGCAGGGGCTCGCCCGAACGGCAGATCGCGACGAGCCTCGTTGCCGAGGGATCCATGATGCGCAGGCTGGCCCGGGTCGCCCCGACCGCGCGTGCCGCGCTATCCACGATGAGCTGGAGCAGCTCCTCCATCGTGTAGGGGCGCCGGAGCTCACGCGCGAGCTGCGTGACCACATCGAGCGTGCCCTGCCTCGTGTCGTCCATCCCCATTCAGATGATCGGCTCGAGCTTGTCCGCGATGGCCGCGTGGTGCGTCCCGGCCGAGGCGAGAAGGCCGATGGGGCAGTGGACGCTCTCTGCGCCGTAGTCGATGGGGGCGCCTGCCGGATCGGTCATGAGGCCTCCGGCCGAGCGCAGGATCGCGTCGGGAGCGCACGCGTCCCACAGCTTGATGCCGGGACCCAGGTGGATGTAGAGGTCCGCCTCGCCCGTGACGAGCCGCGCCACCTTCATGCCCACCGAGCCTGACGGCACCTCGGCCGTGATGCCCAGAAGGTCCTTGGCGCGGGTGATCTTCTCGGACCGGTGCGAGCGGCTCACCACGAGACGCATCGCCTCGATGGACGGTGCAGGGGTGCAGGAGAGATCGACCGTCGTGCCGTTCTCGTCGATCCTGCGAGCAGGCGATCCCCTCGAGCCGAGGAAGACCACGCCGGTGAGCGGCACGTGCACGACCCCGGCCACGGGCTCCCCGTCCTCGACGAGCCCGATCATCACGCAGAACTCGGGTATGCGGTCGATGAACTCGCGCGTCCCGTCCAGAGGATCCACGATCCAGACGCGCCTCCTGCCCAGACGGCTCCTGTCGTCGGCCCGCTCCTCGATGAGGATCGCATCGTCCGGAAACGTCCCGTGAAGGTGCTCCAGGATGACCTGCGTGGCGGCCTCGTCCGCCGCGGTCACGGGGTCGTTCTCGCCCTTCCACCGCACCTTAACGTCCGGGCCGTAGAGCTCGAGGATGCGCCGTGCTGCCGCCCGTGCGGCCTCACGAGCCGCGCCGATCTCCCGTTCGTACGTGCCGCTCATCCTGCTCCGTCCTTCCAGGGGGGACGTTGGCGCAATCGGGTTCGTCGTGTCAAGATGACGGGCGAGGATCCCGCTTGAGAAGAACACTGTCCATCCTTCCGATTGCCCTCCTGCTCGCCTCGTGCGGATCGAGGAGCAGGACGGTCGGCGACGCCGGCGCGGACGTGCAGGCCGAGCCCGCCGCGGATGCGGCTGTCGATGTGGCGCCGGACGCCGCCGATGCGGTGCACGACGGTCTGGACGCCGCGGCCGATGCAGGGGATGAGCCCGTCGGCGATGCAGTGGACAACTCCGATGACGTGCCGGAGGAGAGCGACGTGCTCGAGCATGGCGAGTGCACGTCGAGATCCGATTGCGGCGGGCGAGCCTGCGTGCGCGTCCCGGACGAGCCGGGAGGGTACTGGCTGTGCGAGGTGCCGAGCCGCAGGGAGGCCACCGACTGCTCGAGCTCGGACCCGTGGGTGGACCAGTGCTGCCACAGCTACGAGTGCATCGGAGGGGACAACGGGGGGTGCTTCTTCTCCGACTGGGGCTGGGGATTTTGCGGCGGTGCCATCATGCCGCACAACGTCTGCGTGTACGACGAGTGCACGAGCGCCACCGACTGCACGGCGGCCAGCCCGAGCGTGTGCCTTCCGAGGAACATACAGGACTGGCCGCGGCGAAGGTGCGCGTACGGCACGTGCCTCACGTCCTTCGACTGCACGCGCGAGCCGGGCGGGTTCTGCGCGCCGCTCTTCGACTACTGCTGCGGCTGGAGGGTCAGGGGCTTTTTCTGCATCTACCCCGGCGCGTGCCAGCACCACTCGGACTGCCCGGGAGACCTGGACGGCTGCATCGGGGATCCCTCGAGCGGCGGGACGGTGTGCGACACGATCGCCTGTCCGATGTGAAGCGAGGTGATTTCCTGCAGGAACCCCGATGCGCTATCATGACCGGCAAAGGAGCCACCCCATGAGAACACTCGTCATGTGCATCGCGTTCGGCGCCGCCGTTCTCGGCTGCGAGGCGGCCAAGTGCACGTCCGATCTCGACTGCGTCTCCACTCGCTTCTGCCAGTTTCCGGCCGGCGAGTGCGGCGGCGAGGGGCTGTGCGTCAAGAGCCCGGCCGATGCCGTCTGCATCGGGACGGGCGGGATCGACTTCCGCAACTGCGGCTGCGACGACGTGACCTACGAGAGCGACTGCTGGAGGAAGGCCGCCCGGACCAGCAAGCAGAGCGAGGGCGCCTGCCCCTGATCAGAGCCGCTGTCTGAGGAATCGAGCGGTGTGCGAGCCTCGCGCTCGCGACACTTTCGTCGCTGTCCCCTCCGCGACCAGCCGCCCCCCCCGGTCTCCACCCTCCGGTCCCAGGTCGATGATCCAGTCCGCCTCCGCGATCACGTCGAGGTTGTGCTCCACGACGACCACCGACGAACCCTCGTCCACGAGCCTGTGAAGGACCGATGTCAGGACCTCCACGTCGACCGTGGAGAGGCCCGTGGTGGGCTCCTCGAGCACGACGAGCGTTTCTGCCCCGCCGGGTCTCGTCAGCTCGGAGGCGAGCTTGAGCCGCTGGGCCTCGCCGCCGGACAGGGTCGGGCTCGGCTGGCCCAGGCCCAGGTATCCGAGGCCCATCTCTTGCAGGATCCCGAGCGGTCGCGCGAGGGAGGGCACCGGAGACAGCAGCTCCAGCGCCTCGGTGACGCTCATCTCGAGCACGTCCGCGATGGAGTGCCCCCGGAAGGCCACCGAGAGTGTCTCCGGCTCGTAGCGACGCCCGGCGCACTCCTCGCACGGAACGTGCATCGTCGGCAGGAAGCCCATCTCGACCTTGATCCTGCCACGGCCCTTGCACGCCGGGCACCGACCGTCGCCGGCGTTGAAGCTGAAGCGGCCCGGCTTGTACCCGCGGGCGCGAGCCTCGGGAAGGGAGGCGAAGAGCCTGCGGAGACCGGTCATGAAGCCCACGTAGGTCGCGGGCGTGGAGCGCGACGTGCGGCCGATGGGTGACTGGTCCACGAGCAGGACGCGCCGGACCGCCTCGACGCCCTCGATGCGATCGCAGGTCTTGCCGATCCCGTCGGACGTGAGGCCGCGGACGAGCACCTGCGAGACGAGGCTGGTCTTGCCGGAGCCGGAAACGCCGGTGACCACGCAGAGGCGTCCGAGCGGGAACCGGACGTCGATGGATGCGAGGTTGTTGGCCCGGCCGCCGCGGACGACCAGGTGCTCCCGGGCCGGAGGCCTGCGCGAACCGCGTGAAGGGTGTGCGGGAGGCCGCTCGAGCGAGCGTCCCGTGGCCGATGCCGGGCAGCGCGCGATCGTGGCCGGAGTGCCGGACGCGACCACGCGGCCACCCGCCGCGCCGGCTCCCGGTCCGAGGTCGATCACGTGGTCCGCCGCATGGATCGTGGCCTCGTCGTGCTCCACCACCACGACCGTGTTTCCCCGGTCACGCAGGTCCGCGAGAACGCGCAGCAGCCTCTCGCCGTCGCGCGCGTGCAGTCCGATGGTGGGCTCGTCGAGGATGTAGCACACGCCTCGTAGGTTCGAGCCCAGCTGCGCGGCCAGGCGGATGCGCTGGTTCTCCCCGGAGCTGAGCGTTGTGGCACGTCGGTCCAGGCCAAGGTAGGAGAGGCCCACGCGCTCGAGGAAGGCTATGCGCGACGCGATCTCGGTGACGATGGGGGCCGCGATCTCGGCTGCGCGGGCATCCAGCTCGAGCGAGCCGAGCGTGGGTCCCGCCGCGGACACGGGCAGGGCGAGGATATCGGGCAGGGTCCTGCCTCCCACCGTGACCGCCATGGAGGCCGGGCGCAGCCTCGTGCCCGAGCAGCGCCGGCACGTCCCCGGGCCCTGTCCGTTGTGGTCCATCCCGGAGCCGTTGCACGCCTGGCAGGCGCCGAGCGGAGAATTGAACGAGAACATCCTCGGGTCCAGCTCCGGGAAGCCCCTGCCGCAGGAGGGACACACGCCGAGCGTGGAGAAGAACCTGTCCTCTCCCCCCCGCTCGGGGGCGAGGGCCGTCGTGCCCCGGCCGATCTTCAGTGCCTCGCGCACCAGGCCGCCCAGCCGATCCCTCCCCCTCCTGGCGACCGCAACCCTCCCGACCACGATCTCGATCGTGTGCTCCTTGTATCGGTCGAGCTTCGGAAACGGCTCGACCGGGACCAGCCTGCCGTCCACCCGCAGGGAGGTGTAGCCTTTCGATGCCGCCCACCGGGCCACCTCCCTGTGGAACCCCTTGCGGGCCCTGACGAGCGGCGCGAGGACGTGCACGCGGCGCCCGCCCATGAGCCGGCGGGCCGACCTGACGATGGAGTCCACCGTGGCGCCCTGTGCCGGCATCGCGCAGTCGGGGCAGTTCTGATCGCCCGCTCGCGCGAAGAGCAGCCGCAGGTAGGGCAGGATCTCGCTCATCGTTGCCACGGTGGATCGGGGGCCTCCCTGCGCCGTTCTCTGCTCGATGGCGACCGTGGGGGGCACGGCCGACACGCGCTCCACGTCGGGGCGCGCCATCTGTCTGAGATACTGGCGCGCGTAGGCAGAGAGCGAGTCCAGGTAGCGGCGCTGGCCCTCGGCGTGCAGGACGTCGAAGACGAGGCTGGACTTGCCGGAGCCGCTCACGCCCGTGACCACGGTCAGCGCTCCCAGGGGGATCGAGACGTCGATGGAATCCAGGTTGTTCTCGCGCGCCCCGCTGATCTCGATCTCCGTGGGTCTTGCGGGGCCGTCCAGGGACCCGGACTGCTCGGCCACCGATCCCGTGAGCTCTGCCCAGGTCCCCTCGAGTGCCTGAGCGAGGAACGGCGCCGTGCGCGATCCCGACGCCGAGGCCACGTGCTCGGGCGGCCCGGCCGCCACCACGCGGCCGCCCCTGTCCCCGCCCTCGGGACCGAGGTCGATGACCCAGTCGGCGCACTTGACCACGTCCATGTCGTGCTCGACCGTGACCACCGTGTCGCCACCCTCGACCAGCCGCTGGATCACGTCCACGAGGAGGCGGATGTCGTGCGGGTGCAGCCCTCTCGTGGGCTCGTCGAGGAGCACGAGGCCGCCTCTCTCCTTCATCGCCGCGAGCCTGCTCGCGAGCTTGAGCCTCTGGGCCTCCCCGCCGCTGAGCGTGGAGAGAGGCTGGCCCAGCTTGAGGTATCCGAGACCGCAGGCCCTGACCGGGTCGAGGCTGGCCGAGGGTTCACCCATGCGTGTGAGGAACTCCGCGGCCTCGTCGATCGTGATGCCGAGCACGTCCGCGATGCTCATTCCCTCGACCCTGGCCTCGAGGACCTCCTCGCGGTATCGCGTTCCCGAGCACTCCGGGCAGGTGAGGTAGAGGTCCGAGAGGAACTGCATCTCGATCTTCTCGTGACCGCTCCCCTGGCACCGTTCGCACCGCCCACCCTCCACGTTGAAGCTGAACGTGCCCGGCGCGTAGCCCCTCTGCTGCGAGATCTCCGACTGCGCGAAGAGCTTGCGGATCCCGGTGAAGATCCCCGTGTAGGTGGCCGGGTTCGAGCGCGGCGTGCCGGCCACGGCGGCCTGGTCGACGAGCGTCACGGAGCGCAGTTGCTCCCAGCCCGTCATCTCCTCGAAGGGCCCAGGCTCCGGGCCGGTCTCTCCCATGAGGCGCAAGAGGCCCCTGTGGATCGTTTCCTCGAGCAGGGTGGACTTGCCCGACCCGCTCACGCCCGTCATGGCCACGTGCATGCCCAGGGGTATGGCGACATCGATGTTCTTGAGGTTGCGTGCCCTGGCGCCCTTGACCCGGAGCACGGACCGCCCGTCGCGGGACCGTCGCTTCGGCGGGATGGGAATGGTCCGCCTGCCGGACAGGTAGGCGCCCGTGCGCGAGTCGCGCCGCGCCATGAGGGAGACCGGAGCTCCGGTCGCGATCACGCGGCCTCCACGCTCCCCGGATCCCGGACCCATGTCCACCACGACGTCCGATGCGGCGATCATGCGCAGGTCGTGCTCGACGACCACGAGCGTGTTGCCCCTGTCGCGCAGCCTGCGCAGGACCACGAGCAGCCTGTCCACGTCGCGCGGGTGCAGTCCGGTGCTCGGCTCGTCCAGCACGTACAGGGTCCTGGTCAGCGAGCCTCCCAGGGCCGTGGCCAGGCCGAGCCTCTCCACCTCCCCGCCGCTGAGCGTGCGCGAGTCGCGATCCAGCGTGAGGTAGCCCAGGCCCACCTCCAGCGCCGTGCGCACCCTGGCCTCCATCTCCTCCACGATGAGGCCGGCGGCCGGATCCCCGTGCGTGCGCTCGGAGAGCGAGGTCAGCCTGTCGTGCACCGCGGTCAGGGGAAGGGCCAGCAGCTGCGGCACCGTGAGCCCGTCGATCCGCCACCTGAGGGCCTCGGCTCTGAGCCTTCCTCCCGCGCACTCCGGGCACCGGATGTGCGTGCGGTAGCGGCTCAGGAGCACGCGCACGTGCATCTTGTAGCTCTTGCGCTCCAGTCGCGAGAAGAACCCGCTGATCCCGGGAAACCCCTTCCCCCCGTCCCACACGACCCGCGCCTCGGCCGGAGAGAGGTCCTTCCACGGCACGTCGATCCTGATGGACTCCCGCTCGCAGAACTTGCGCATGCGCGTCCGCCACCGCCCGTAGACGCGGCCCGTCCATGGTTTCACGGCGCCCTCGTTCAGGCTCTTCGAGGTGTCGGGAATCACGAGGGAGGGATCGATCTCGATGATCGTGCCGAACCCGCGGCAGCGGGGGCATGCACCCACCGGGCTGTTGAACGAGAAGAGACCCGCCTGCGGGTCGGGGTAGTCGATCGAGCATCGCGGGCACGAGAGGGAGGTGGAGAACCCCCGCCTTCCCCGCGCGGAAGCCCGCGTGCCGCTGCGCGTGAGCGGGACGATCGAGACGCGGCCTCGCGAGAGCCTGATCGCCTCCCCGACGGAATCCGCGATGCGGTCCCGGTCCTGCTCGCCCTGAACGATCCTGTCGAGCACTGCCTCGATCTCGTCACTGGCGTCCTGCACGGCACCGGCGGTCGCCTCGACGACTCTGCCTCCGACAAGCAGCCTGCGGATCCCCTGGCTGGCAAGCGCGGAGGCCACCTCGTCGGGACCGAAGCCCCGAGCGAGTCTGATCGGGAAGGTGACGAGCACGGGCGAGCGCCTGGACTTCTCGTGTGCGGTCAGCGCGGCGTCGGCCGCGCTGTCGCGCTGCACCCTCCCGCCGCATTCGTCGCATGTGAGCCCCGCGAGCCTCTCGTAGAGGATCTTCACGTGGTCGAGCATTTCGGTGAGGGTGGCCACCGTGGAGCGCGAGGAGATGATCCGCGTCCTCTGCTCGATGGCGATGGCGGGCGGGATCCCCTCCACGCGATCCACGTCCGGGCGGTCCATCCGGTCGAGGAACTGACGCGCGTACGCCGAGAACGTCTCGACGTATCGGCGTTGCCCCTCTGCGTAGAGGGTGTCGAAGGCGAGCGAGCTCTTGCCCGACCCGCTCACTCCCGTCACCGTGACGATCCGTCCCCAGGGAATTTCCAGGTCCACGGAACGCAGGTTGTGCTGCCTGGCACCCCGGATCGTGATGACGGGCTCGTCCTGACCCTGGCCGCTGCTCCCCGCCGCCCTGTCGCGGGTCATTGGCCGGTCCCGAGGTCGATCTCGGCGGCCGTGGGGGTGACGTCGATCGCGGTGTCGAACCGCTTCGAGAGGCTGGCAACGTTCCCGAGCACCGCCAGGCCCGTTTTCCCCTCGAGGAAGTGTGGCCTGAACTTGATGGAGCCGTTCTTTCCGGCCACGGGAAGGATGCGGGCCGCGGACGGTTCGGTCCCGTCGTACTCGAGCACCAGCGCGATGTTGTGCCTGTAGATCTTGTTGTAGTAGCCGAAGAGGAAGTTGCCCAGGGAATAGACGATGAGCCTGCCGCGGTACACCTCCACCTCCTGCGGGCGGTGGGGGTGGTGACCCAGGATGGCGTCGGCGCCCGCGTCGATGATGTCGTGGGCCAGGTTGACCTGGCCGCTGGTCGCGCGGTCCGTGTGCTGGACGCCCCAGTGCATGGAGACGAACACCAGGTTGTCATCGCGCTTGTGCGTGCGCACGTCCTCGAGGATGAGCTCCCTGTCGAGCGGGGAGACCCCGGGTCGGTTCTCGCGCGCGTGGATGGGCGCGGGATACCAGGCGCAGTAGGCCAGGAAGATCACCTCCGTACCCGCGGCCTCGAGGCGGGCCGGGGCGTGCGACCGCTCGAGATCACTGCCTGCGCCCACATGGCGGATGTTCCAGGTGTCGAGGTGCTTGAGCGTGTCGCTCAGACCCGTCTCGCCGAAGTCCATCATGTGGTTGTTGGCCAGGCTGACGACGTCGATGGAGCTGCGCGTCAGGGCACGCGCCTGCTGGGGATTGACCCTGAGGCGGTACTGCTTCTTGACCTTCTCCTTGCCGCGGCTGGTGATGGGAGCCTCGAGGTTCGCGAAGGCGATGTCGTGGGCATCGAGCACCTCGCGCACAGCCCCGAACGGGTAGTCGAGACCGTTTTCGCGGATGGTGGACTGGGCGATCTTGCCCAGCATCACGTCGCCCACGGCGATCACCGAGAAGCGGCGGGATGCGGGCGGATCAGGGGCGGGCACGCCCGCGTTCATCGCGGCCGCGCCTTCCTCGTGGGGCAGGATGAGGGCGGCGCCCGGATCCTGGACCCGGCATCCGCAGGCCACCGCCACGGCGAGAAGGTGCAGGAAAACGCTCTTCACTGCACTTTCACCACGGCTGCGGCCAGGCGAGGCCGGCCAGCGTCTCGGCCGGTCCGGGCTTCGCCGTCACCTGCGAGAACACGCGCAGGGCGTTGAGGTACATGATCTTGTCCACGTCCTTCTGGCTCAACCCCTCGTCGAGCAGGTCATGCGCGAGCAGCTGCATCTGCCCTGCATGCTTGAGGCCCATGGGCGGCTTCGCGCCGTCGAAGTCGCTGCCGAGGGCCACGTGATCCACGCCCATGACTCCCACCATGTGCATGACGTGGTCCACGTACGTGCTGCGCTTGACGGTGCCGGCCGGATCGTCCGAGAGGAAGCCGACATAGGTGTTGACGCCCACCACCCCGCCCCGCGAGGCGATGAGCTTGAGCATCTCGTCGCTCAGGTTCCTGTTGTGATCCTTCAGCGCCCGGGCGCACGAGTGCGTGGCGAAGAAGGGGTCCTCGCTCAGCTCGGCCACCTGGCGCACAACCTCGTCCGAGGCGTGGGACACGTCGATCACCATCCCCAGCTCGTTTGCCAGCCGGACGGCCTCGCGCCCCTTCTCCGTGAGCCCGGCGCGCTTCTCCTCGTCCGGGTCCGTGCTCGATCCCGCGAACTCGTTGCTCTTCCACCACGTCAGCCCGAGGATCCTGACCCCCCACTCGTAGAGTGCGCGGATCTTCTCCGGCTCTCCGTCCAGGGGCCGGAGGCCCTCGATGCTCAGGACGGCCGCGATCCGGCCTTCCGCTTCCCTGTCCAGGATCTCCTGCCCCGTCGTGGCCAGCCCGATCTTGCCGTCGTACTGCGTCATCCACGTCTCGAACTTGTGGTTGAGCTTCTTGAGGTAGGTCCACCCTCCCATGGGCGGGGTCCACAGGGCGAACGTCTGGGCCAGGTAGGCGCCCTTCCTCAGCTTGCCCAGGTCCACGGCGCCCTTGTTCTTCTTGAGATCCCAGCCCTTGGTCACTCCCTGGTACACGGTGTCGCAGTGCAGGTCGAACACGCGCGTGATCGGCGCGGGGTTGGGCTTCTTCTTGCCCGCAGCAAGGGCCGTGGGCAGGAGGGCCGCGAGCAGGAGCAGGGCGACCGCGACGGCCGTGACGTGACCGCGGATTCTCATCCGCCTGCCTTCGGAGGGGTCGCGGCGCACCGCACGCTCAGCCGGTGCTCGCCGCTCTCGGGCTTGTACGGCCGGCGCCATGAGACCGGGATCTGCGATGCGGGCCAGAACCACGATCCACCCCTGAGCACCTTGAGCTTGAGAAATCCGCCGCACTTCTCGCCCTTGCCTCCGCAGGGGCCCTTCGGATCCCGCTCCGTGCAGGCCGCGCCGCAACCTCCCTCGCATCCGTCGTAGCATGGAGAGTACCAGTCCTGGACCCATTCGTAGCCGTTGCCTGCCATGTCGTACAGCCCGTAGTGGCCCGGGGCGAAGCTTCCCACGGCGAGAGTGGTCGGCGGGGTGCATCCCCTGAAGTGCGCGAGGCCGCACGTTGGGGCGTCGTTGCCCCAGGGATAGATGTCGCCGTCCGGGCCGCGCGCGGCCTTCTCCCACTCTGCCTCGGTGGGCAGCCGCTTGCCCGTCCACGAGCAGTAGGCCTCAGCGTTGTACCAGGTGAGCCCCACCGCCGGCTGATCGGGCCCCATGAATCCCTTGTAGCGCTCGTGCTTCTTGCACGCCCCGGCCTTGATGCACGCGTCGAAGGCCTCGTTGGTCACCTCGTGCGTGTCGATCCAGAACGTGGACACCCAGACCTGGGCGTAGGGCTTGCGGTCGTCGCGGGCATCGTCCGC
>JAFDER010000372.1 GCA_019310245.1 Deltaproteobacteria bacterium | reverse complement strand
CGACTGCATGGCACCCACGGCCCAGGTCGGCATCTGGGCCGTCCGGAAGATCGGGATCCAGATAGCCGAGATGCTCAGCTCCTCGAGGATCGTGTTCCTCTTGCCCTCCCAGACGAACCAGGGAGAGTACTCGAGCAGCAGCATCTCGTTGGCGATGGCCTCGCCGAACAGGAGCGGGTCCTCGAGATCGAGCGCGTTGAGGTTGTTGGTGGGCGACATCTTGTCCGCCGTGCCCCAGATGATGACCTGGCGGCCGATGCGCACGTCGAAGCCGGGAAGGATGTCCATGAACTGCAGGTACATGGCGTCCGACTCGAACCGGAAGGGGTCGATCTTCTGGCGCAGCGTCAGGTCGGAGAAGCTGTCGCCCACGGCCATGCCCGTGAAGATGAGCTCGATGTCGCCGACGGCCTTGGACTTCTCCGAGATCTGGAAGTCCACACGGAGGCGGAAGGTGTTCTCGGACCGGATGAACGTGTACTCGTCCATGATTCCGATGTCCTTGATGATCTTCCCCTGCCCCGGGATGTTCGGCACCGTGGATCGGAGATCGGTCTGGAAGTAGCCCCGGTAGTCGAACTTCTCCTTCCAGCCGTCCTCTTCCTCCTCGTCTTCCTCGTCGTCGATGAGATCCTCGTCCTGCTCGCCGTCATCTTCCTCGGCCATGAGCTCGGCGAGCTCCTCCTCGCTCATCTCGAAGTCCTCGTCCGTCTCGTCGCCGGTGTCGGACTCCTCCGCGTCGCCCTCCGGGGCCGCCTCCGCCTCGGGCTCGACCTCGTCGGCCGGCCCCAGAGCCGGACCGGGGGCCACCTGGGCGCTGGTCTGCATCGCGAGCAGCGTGATGACGAGTGCCGGCAGGACGGTCGTGAGCCGCATGTTGATCATTTCTCCTCCTCCCCCTCTTTCTTCTTCGAGGCCCTTGCGTAGACCTTCTTGTGCGCGAACCGGAGGAACACGGGCATCAGGAACAGCGTCCCGATGCCGGCGAGCAGGAGGGTCTCTGCGATGAGCCCCCCCGACTTGCGAATGGGAACGAGGGTCGCGAAGAGCAGGATGGCGAATCCGAACATCACCTCGAAGACGTTCGCGAACACGGCGCGCCCCGTGGAGAACATGGTCTCCTTCAGGGCGCCCGCGAAGCCGCGGTCCGCAACCCCGTTGTACTTCCACAGGAAGTGGATCGCGTAGTCGACGGCCACGCCCAGCGCGATGATCGAGATCATCGAGATCCCGATGTCCAGCGACTGGCCCAGCCAGCCGAGCACGCCGAAGGTGACGACGAGGGTGGTGACCGAGGGCACCATGGCCACGACGCCGAGGCGCACCGACCAGAACAGGCCTCCGAGCAGGCAGAAGATGATGATGAGCGCCACGGCCGAGCTCTTGATCTGGTTCTTCCACACGCTCGTGTTCATCTGCTGGTACAGCAGGGGATGGCCCGTCACCTTCACGGAGAAGCTGGCCTGATCCGCGGGCTTGACGCCCGGCACGATCGTGCGGCTGGGCACCGCCACCCTTCCGCCGAAGAGGAACGCGAGATGCTGGTCGGCCTTGTGGCTGACGATCCGGTAGTCCTGCGACCCCTCCCGTGGCGGGTCCCTGGTGATGACCTTGTTGAGGACGCCGCTGACGAAATACGAGCGCTGGAGATCCACCAGGCCCTGACGGATCGACCTCACGGCCTTGCGGAAGCCCGTGGGCCCCTTCTTCTCGCCGGACGCGCGCTTGGCCAGCGCCTTCTTCTCGAGCTCGTGCTCCTCGTCGTCGGCGTGGTTCCAGAAGATCTCGTAGAGCTCATCCCCGCCGAGGACGTGGTCCTCGAACGCCCCCATCACGTCGCCCATCATCTCGCCCCACAGCTCCTCGTCCCGGAGGTAGATGAGCTCGTCCTAGATGATGATGAGGCGCAGGAAGGCGTCGGCCTCCTTCTGGAACGCCGGGGCGTCCAGGAACGCGGACGACGCCCAGTCCTCCTCGATCACGGACTCGATGGCCTCGACCCCCTTGTGGTCGAGGCCCCGGCGCGTCAGCAGCAGGTCCAACCGCCGGGCCGCGTCCGAGAGCGCGATCATGCGCAGATCGTCGCGCGCCCGTGGATCGGACACCGAGGCCAGGTCGTAGCCCACGAGGTTCGTGGCCACGCTCGTCTCGAGCAGATCCTCGATCTCCTCCGCCAGCTCGTCCGCCCGCCCGGTGTCGAACCCGCCGATCCTGATATGGACGAGGGCCCCCTGCCAGTGCTCGTCGACGAGCATCCTGAGCGCGGGGTCGTCCTCGGCCAGGAACGCCAGCGTCTCCACCTGCTCGCGCGTTTCCGGGATCTGACGATTGCCCATCATGGCGGCGTCGGCGAGCGTGATGACGTTGGTCACGGACTGGATGTCGCTCACGTCGTCGAGCCCGGCGATGTGGTCCTCGAGCTTCTCCATCTCCTTGAGCACCATGGGGTTGCGGATGTCCCCGTCCACGGCGAGCTGGATGAAGAGCGAGCCGCCGAACTCGTTGACGAGGAAGTCGTCGGCCAGGATGGGCTCGGAGTCGCTCGCGAAGTAGCTGCGCGTGCTGGTCTGGGTGGAGATGCGCGTCATGCCGAAGAGCGACGCGGCCATCACGAGCGAGAAGATGACGAGGACGGGGACAGGCCTCTCGGCGGCGTACCGCGCGATGGAGTTGAGCGTCTCGGGCACGCGGACGGACTGCACGCCGATGCGCAGCTTGCCGAAATTGAACCTGGAGAGCACCGCCGGGATGAACACGAGGCTCACGAACAGCGTGATCAGCACGCCGATCGCCATGAGCACGCCGAACTCCCGCATGGGCTGGATGTCGAAGACGAGGAAGGAGGCGAAGCCCACCATCGTCGTGAGCCCGGCCATGATCACGGGAATCCCGACCTGCCGGATCATCTCCTTGACGATGTCATGCCTGTCGGCGTCCCTGCCGCGCTCCTCGAGGATCTTGAAGTAGCGTGAGAGCAGGTGGATCCCGTACGCGCTTCCCAGCGCCACGAGGATCATGGGCAGCGACGACGTGACGAGCGTGATGTCCTTGCCCAGGAGCACCATGGCCCCCATGGTCCACGTCAGGCCGATGCCGATCGTCACGAGGCTGAGCACCGCGGCGGGGAAGCTCTTGAGCGTGATGATCACGACGAGGATCACGGCCGCGATCACCCAGGGGGTGAGGCCCTTGAGGTCCTCCTTGGCATTGCTCGCGATGTAGGAGCTGATGAGCGGCGCTCCGCCGAAGTAGAGGCGAACGCCCTCGACAGTCAGGGAGACCTCGTCGGCCGCGTCGTGGATCCCGTCGGCCACGTACTTGACGTTCGAGCTCGGGATGAGCCGGCAGACGAGCAGCGTGGCGTCGCCCTTCCTCGAGACGAGCGCCCCGACGATGTGCTCGCGGCTCATCACGCGGTCGCGGATCGCCTTCAGCTCCTCGTCGGTCATCCCCTCGGGCAGGTCGCCGATGAGGTCCTGGATGCAGGATCCGGTCTCGGCACCCATCTGCCGCTCCTCGAAGTCGCGCATCTCGGTGATCGACACGACCGAGTCGACGCCGTCGACCTGACCGATCTTCTTCGACAGTTCCCGCACGAAGTTCAGCTTCTCGCGGGTGAACAGGTCCTCGGCCTCCACTCCGACGAGCGCGATGTCGAGTCCTCCGTAGCGCTTGCCCACGTCGAGGAAGAGGTCCACCTCCTCGTTGTCCTCCGGGAGGAAGGCCGTGATGTCGTCGTAGTAGTCGAGGCGCGTCGAGAGGATGCCCGCGAAGACCGTGAGACCGAGCACGGCGAGGATGATCCAGGTGTCGCGCTTGATCACCTGGTCCGTCAGCCTGGTCAGTGCGTTGACGAGGCCCCGCCACGCACGGTCTCCCTCCCTGCTCGTCATGCTGGACTATGGCCACATACTATCGATTCTGATCAAATAGA
>JAFDER010000371.1 GCA_019310245.1 Deltaproteobacteria bacterium | reverse complement strand
ATGGAAGGCACTCGTCCACGCTCTCGAAGCCGATGCTCGATACCACCGGACCGATCGCCGCCAGCAGACCGGTGTCTTCGCAAGCGATCCGATGGGAGAGGTATCCGCCGTTCGACATGCCGTCGGCGTAGACCCTCTTCATGTCGACACACAGCTCCTCGGCGATCTGGTCGCGGATGGCCCGGATCAGGCCCACGTCGTCGAGGTCATCGGCCGCGGCTTCTCCGCAGCAAAGCGGTCCGCCGTTCCACGATCCGGCGATGCCGTTCGGCTGCGCGACGATGAACCCTTCCTCGTCTGCCTTGGCACGAAACCCGGTCATCGCGTCCATGATTGCAGCGTTCGTAAAGAACGGATGGAGATCGAAGACCAGGGGAGTCGGCGCGGTGTGGTCGTATCCCGTGGGCACGTGCAGCTGGTAGTTTCGCTCGAGACCATCGAAGTCGATTGTCCGCTCGTATTGACCGGGCTCGAGCCCGCTGCCCTCGCAGACGCCGGGATCTGATTCCGTCGCCGAGTCGGTATAGCTGTCCGTGCCCGTGTCGGCATCGGTATCGCTCTCGGTGTCCGTGCCCGTGTCGGTATCGGTATCGCTCTCGATGTCCGAGTCGCCCTCGGTCCCGGTGTCGACCCCGGCGTCGCCGGACAGACCTTTGTCCGAGCAGGCTGGCAGCAGCGCGAGCGTGGCCAGCAGAATCATCGCAAAAATCTTCATCGTTGGCCCCCTACGAATAGAATATTAGAACATCTGCGGCTCTGTCCAGTGACCTCCCCCACTCTCTTGTCAGCCGAAACCGAGGGCCCAGAGTGCACTCCCGAGGATGTTCGTGGTCGTGCAGAACTATGGAGCGACCAGCTTGCGGCCGAGGGCGCGCGCGGAGGCGAGGGCGGTCCGGTCCTTCTTGATCTCGCCGCGGCGCAGGGCGCCGTAGGCGAACACCTCGCCGACCTTCTCCATCCCGAAGTCCAGGAAGTTGCGGTCGAAGAACATGCGGGGAATCGAGCCGTGGGGGCCCTCGGGCTCCTCCTGGACCACGAGCACGCCGGCGCGCACGCCGCGCAGGAGCGGCTTCATGGCGAGGGGGCGGGTCCTGATGTCCAGGCCGGCCAGGGGCAGCATCCTGTCCCAGAGGGTCTTCATGAGGCCGGAGACGTTCCAGAAGTAGACGGGAGTGGCGAAGAGGAGCGCACGGGCGTCGAGCATGGCGCCGAGGATCAGGTCCATGTCGTCGCGGTGGCTCTTGCACCTGCCCGAGAAGCAGCGCATGCATCCCCTGCAGGGGCGCATGTCGAGGTCGGCGAGCCGGATCCGTCGCGCCGTGGCGCCCCGCTTCCGGGCCCCGGACAAAGCCTCGCTCACGAGCGTGTCCGTGTTGCCGCCGCGGCGGGCGCTTCCGACGAATGCGATGAGGTCGGGCATGACGTCGAGGATAGCGAGTCAGGGGAAGAACGGCAACGGTGAGTGAGAGCTAGGGACGTTGTCCGGACTTCCTCAGGGCCCTTGTGGTGAAGTAGCGCGCGACGCTCTGGTACAGGCCCACCGACAGTGAACGGAGCATCCAGAGCGGCCTCATCTCGCCGCCGATGATGACGAAGGAACGTCTCCTCTTCACGGCGTTGAGGATCTTGCGGGCGATCTTGTCGGGGTCGGCGGCCCGCTTGTCGAGGCCACTGATGAGCCGGTCGCGCCATTCGCCGGGGAGGGCCAGGCGTGCGTTCTGCATCACGCCCGTGCGCACCGCGCCGGGACAGATCACGGTCACGTGGATGTCGTGGAAGGCGAGCTCGACGGACAGGGCCTCGGACAGGCCCACCACGGCGAACTTCGTGGCGCAGTACGGGGCCACGTAGGGCAGGCCCACGAGTCCCGCCATGGAGGCGGTGTTGACGATGTGGCCGCCGCCCTGCTCGATCATGCGCGGCACGAAGGCGTGAACGCCGTTGACCACCCCCCAGTAGTTGACCGCCGTGATCCAGCGCCAGTCCTCGAGCGATATCTTCTCCACCGGGCCGCCGCAGCACACGCCCGCGTTGTTGATCAGCACGTCCGTGCGCCCGTCCTCGTCGTAGACGTCCGCGGCGAGGCGCAGCATGGCATCCGACTGCGAGCAGTCGACCACGTGTGCGGTTGCGGTGGAGCCAACCTCGGCGAGCACAGGCTCGAGGCCGGGCCCATCGATATCCACGAGGTGCAGGCGTGCGCCCTGCTTTGCGAAGGCGAGCGCCGTCGCACGCCCGATGCCCGAGGCGGCGCCGGTGAGCACGACGACCTTGTTCTCGAGGTTCTTCACGGCACATCACCTCCGAATGGGTGGAACTCGTCGGTTCCGTAGAGGTAGGCGTAGAGCCCGCGGATCCTGTAGCAGCTCGACGACCGGGCGCAGGAGCCGCAGGCGGGCCCGTCGATGAACTCGGCACCCCTGTTCGAATCCGGGATGAAGGCCGCACCCTGGTGGTAGCGCGGGTTCGTGCGGAGCACGCAGAGCGGCATGCCGCACCTCTCCCACAGTCCCTCGAAGTGGACCCCCGCCTCCAGGCAGAAGTCGAGCGCCTCGGCGATGTGGGGCGCGGCATCCGAGTAGCGGACGATGACGTCCTTGCGCGCGAGGGGAGCGGACATCGGGGCGGCGAGCAGGATGGAGAACACGTGGACCCTGAACCTCTCGTGAAGGAACCTCACGAACGAACCCACCTCCCTGTGGTTGGGCGTGCACACCACGTGCGTGACCGAGAGGATGAGGTCCATGGTCGAGAGATGGCCGAGGGCCTGGAGGACCCGCGGAAGGTTCCCCGGAACCGCGGCGATGCTGTCCATGAGTGACGGCAGGTGCGACGGCAGGGAGACGGCCACCGAGCTCAGTCCCGCGTCCACGAGCCTCTCGCAGGTCCGCCTGTCCGAGAGGAGGATGCCGTTCGTCTGCAGCTCCACCCACTGCGCCCCGGCGTCCCTCGCCGCCTTGATGAAGCGGGGAAGATCCGGGTGCAGCGTCGGCTCGCCGCCGGTGAGCACGATGCGGCTCGCGCCCGCCTCGACGGCCTCGTGGATGAGGGGCTCGACGCCGTTCTCGTCGATCGTCCTCTTCTCCCAGGGGATGAAGCAGAACGAGCAGTCCTGGTTGCAGCGCCGCGTGATCCTGAGGCTGACCGAGTCGACCTTCTCGCCCACGGCGCCCATCGTGTAGCGGATCGTGGTGCTCACGTTCTCGAGCAGATCGCCCTCGCCGGCGTCCTCGCCGGACGAGACGTGCGTGCTCGTCTGGCGGAAGGGCCTCGCGCCGTCATGCCCGAACGCATCGACGTGGCCCACGGGCAAGCCGCGGCACTGCGCGCGGACCAGGCACCCGCTGCAGGGAGGCGGAAAGCAGCGTGGGCCCCTCAGCTCGTCCCCCGTGGGAACGAAGCCCGGCAGGCGGTCGATGGCGCAGAGCGGAGCGCCACCGGCCGTGTCCAGCCGCACGGAACACCCGAGCGCCGCGGCGCGGTCCAGCACGTCGCGGAGCACGTCGGCGATCTCGTCGAAGCTCAGCTGTAGCCGTTTTCCGCCCGCGTACGCGTGCACGAGGTCGATCGCCGAGGCGTCCGGAACGTTCCTCGAGATCCAGTCGATCGTGTCTGATAGCGACGCTGCGGTGGGCCTGAGCAGGGGGATCCTGACCACCACCTCGACGCCGCAGTCGATGAGGTTCTCGATGCCGCGCAGTGCGAGCGCGTGGCCGTCTGGACGACGCGTCAGGCGGTCCGAGACGGCGGGATCGTGTGAGGGAACCAGGACGGAGGCCCTCGTCAGGCCGGCCTCCGCGAGTTCTCGTGCGTACGAGGCGTAGGCCATCCTGAGCCCGTTCGTGCGCACCTCGACCTCCCTGGCCCCGGAGGCGCGCAGGTCCCGGATCGCTCCGGGCAGGTCCTCGTGCAGGGACGGCTCCCCGCCGCCGATGACC
>JAFDER010000370.1 GCA_019310245.1 Deltaproteobacteria bacterium | reverse complement strand
TTGAGGCAGCGCATGAGGCCGGGAAACCCGTGATCGACATCTCCAGGGTCCGCCTGCTCGTCTGGGGGACGCATGTGCTCGTGAGCCTGCCGGGCGTGCGCAATCCCTACTACCTCGAGCACCCGGGCGAGGGGTGCGGCTTCGACGAGAGGGACCTGGCGGACCTGAAAAAGCTGCTCGCGCAGGCCCGCGGCAAGGGCAGGGTGGTCCTGCTCTCGGGCTACCCGCCGAGGGGCAGCGGCTCCACGGGCATCGATGCGAGCCGCGAGGGAATGCCCGTGGGCGACCCCGGCCTGGCAGAGCTTCTTGCCGAGAGCGAGGTCCTGGTCGGCGCCTTCGGCTCCATCTACGAGGCCGGCGGACAGGCCGTGGACCCGTCGGACGGCACGCAGAAGGAGCAGGGCGCCTGGCACTCGGGTCTGTACCTCAATCCCGGCTCCATCGAGGCCGTGCCCTGGGAGGGCGAGGGCGGCGGCGGCTTCAGCGTGGGTCAGGCGGCCGTGCTGCAGATCGGCGACTCGGGGACCCGGTACTACATGTGGCGGGTGAGATGAGCGGCGAGGCAAGGAAGGTCCCGGCCGCGGCCGCCATCGCCGTGTCCGTGATGGTCGTCGGCCTCATGATCCTCGGCACGCTCTGTCTCTTCCTCATCTCGTACGTTCTCATCGGCGAGGGCGGGGCAGCGAGCTTCGCCAACACGTTCTTCATCCAGTGCATCGTGTTCACGTCTCTCGTCGGAGGCTGGCTGCTGGCGGGCACCCTGCTCGGCGCCCGTCGAGGCGCACGCGAGATCCTCGGCCTGATGCCCGTCTCCTGGTCCGTGGTCCTGCTCTCCGCCCTGGCCGGAGCCTTGCTCACGTTCCCGCTGGGCGAGCTCGACAACCTGTGGCAGCTCGTCTGGCCGGCAAGCTCCGAGGAGGCGGCCATGATGATCGCGGTCCACGACCCCGATTCTGCCTTCGAGAGGGTGTTCATCATCCTCGCCCTCGTGGCAGCGGCGCCCGTGGGCGAGGAGCTGGTCTTCCGCGGATTCCTGTGGACCTGGGTCCGCACGCATGCGGGCAAGACGGCGGCCCTCGTCGTGACCGCCGTCCTGTTCGGCTGCGCCCACGTGTTCCTGGCCAGGACTATCCCGCTCATCATCCCCGTGGGCTTCCTGCTCGGATGGCTGGTGCTCAGGACGGGAAGCGTGGCGACGAGCATCGCCGCCCATGCCGCCTTCAACGGCACGCCGCTCCTGGCCTCCTGGTCGGGGCTCGTGATCACGGGGTGGAACAACGTGGCAGTCGAGCACCCGCACCAGCATCCGGCGGTGCTCGCGGCCGGCACGGCCGTGTTCCTGGCCTGCCTCGCAGGCATCTTCGTTCTCACGCGACCGAGACCTCCACGAATTGACGTGCCGCCCGGTGTACATTAGATTCCGCTTCAATCATCATGGATTTCGCACAGAACATCACGGAACTCATCCAGGGCAACATGCCGCTCGCGTTCGGCGTCGCGTTCCTGAGCGGATTCATCACCTCGCTCACGCCCTGCGTCTACCCGGTCATCGGCATCACGGTGGCCGTCTTCGGCGCGAGCGAGGCCAAGAGCAAGCTTCACGCGCTCTCCCTGTCGGCCACGTTCGTGGCCGGGCTGGCGATCATGTACACGAGCCTGGGAGTGGTCGCGGGCCTGACGGGAATGCTGTTCGGGTCGCTCATGTCCAACCCATGGCTGATCGGCGTCATCGCGGTGCTTTTCATCGTGCTCTCGCTGGGCATGTTCGGCGTCTACGAGATGCAGCTGCCGTCCGCGATTCGCAACAGGCTGGGCCGGGCCGGCGGGGTGGGGTACCTCGGAGCCCTGGTCATGGGGCTCGTCTCCGGCGTCGTGGCCGCGCCCTGCGCGGGTCCCATGGTCTCGGGCATCCTCGTCTACGTGGGTACGGTCAGGAGCCCGGTGCTGGGCGGGTTCCTGCTCTTCGCCTACTCCATCGGCATGGGCCTGCTCTTCCTCGTCGTGGGCACGTTCGCCATGAGCCTGCCCAAGAGCGGCAAGTGGCTCGACGGCGTGAAGGACATCCTCGGCTCCATCCTGCTCGTCGTCGCGGCCTACTTCCTCTGGGGGGCCATCGGACCCCTGCGCGAGCTCTTCCCGTCGTCGGACATCTTCATGTGGGTCGGGATCGCCGCGGCCGTGGTGGGCCTGGGCCTCATCGTCGCCTCCCACACCACGTTCTACAAGGGAAAGAGGGCGGTGTACCTTGCCGCCCGCACCATCGCCCTCGTGCTCCTCGTGGCCGGCGCCAGCACGGGCATCTACTCGCTGCTCAAGGAGGAGCCGTCGGCCCTCGAGTGGCGAAGCGACCTCGAGGCCGGACTCGCCGAGGCGGAGGCGGCCGGCAAGCCCGTCATGATCGACTTCACGGCCGAATGGTGCGCCGCCTGCCACGAGATCGAGAAGATGACGTTCAACGACCCCAAGGTCTCTCGTGTCCTCGCCGGCTTCGTCATCATCCAGCTGGACATGACGGAGAACTCGGACGAGGACGAGGTGATCATGAAGCGATACGGGGTGACGGGGCTTCCCGCCGTGATCGTGTTCAACGCGAAGGGCAAGGAGGTCGGGCGCATCAACGAGTTCAAGAAGCCGGCAGAGTTCCTGGAGATCCTCGGGAAGGTGGAGTGATGGCCGATTTCGACTACCCGGAGTGGATCCAGGGACTGCCCGAAATAGACATCCCCCTCGAGGGCGTGAGGGGGTGGCTGCTCCAGGCCGGAGACAGGCAGGCCGTGTTCTTCGACATCGAGCCCATCGGCGAGATCCCGCTCCACACGCATGGCGCCCAGTTCGGCGTGATGCTGGACGGCGAGATGAGCCTCACCATCAGCGGCGAGACCCGCCGGTACAAGAAGGGAGACAGCTACTCCATCCCGGCCGGAGCCGAGCACGGCGCCGTGTTCCACACGCGCGTCCGGGTCATCGACTTCTTCGACGAGCCGGCCCGGTACTCGCCGAAGTCCTGATGCCATGATGAAGACCCGGCTCCTCCCGCTCGTCCTGCTCGCGTGCCTGCTGGCGACCAAGCTGGGCGCCGGGCTCACCGACCAGCTCAAGCTGCGCTCGGAGATCAACTTCCGCTTCGGCGACGGGATGAGCGAGTTCTACCAGTACCACGCCGAGCTGGGATTCACGATCCGCGCCCTGAAGACCGAGCAGTTCACCGTGGACGTCTCCCTTCTCTACCGTCAGCGCTTCAAGCTCGACTTCTACTTCGACGAGCCCAGCTCGGACGCCGAGGAGGTGAGGGGCTGGTGGACCGAGTACAGGCCCTGGGCCATGGTGACCTTCAAGGTCCGCCTCGGCCAGTTCACCATAGGCGACACGATCAAGCTGGAGCCCCGCTTCTACGAGAACATCCCGGACCAGGTGCGCTTCCGGAACAACATCTTCGTCGCCTACGACGTTGCCGCGAGCAGCACCTACGCGTTCCAGATGTTCCTCGACTTCCACATCAACGCCACCCTGCACCCCGACGCCGAGTACTACCGCACGCGCATCTACGCAGGCTTCATGTTCCCCATCGCGGGGCCGCTCGGGTTCAACGTCTTCTACATGTGGCAGAGGTTCCAGACCCATCCCGGCTGGTGGACGCATCACATCATGGGCACGTCGCTGACGTTCAACTTCAACCGCTGATCTTGCATCCTTGACACGATACACGCGCCGTTGTGGAATGGCGGGCGCGCAGGAGGCACCCGTGAGCGAAGAGATCATCTGGAAACCGAGCGCGGAGTACATTGCAGACTCCAACGTCGGCCGCTTCATGAAGAAGCACGGGATCGCGGACTTCGAGGAGCTCCGCAGTCGGTCCATGGACATCGAGTGGTTCTGGGACGCGTGCATCGAGGACATCGGAGTGGACTGGTACCGGCCCTACGACACGCTGCTGGACGCCTCGAAGGGATTCGAGTGGGCCAGGTGGTTCGTGGGCGGGAAGATCAACATCGTCCACAACTGCATCGACCGGCACGTGAAGGCGGGCCTCGGGGACCGCATCGCCGTCCGGTGGGAGGCCGACGACAAGGAGGTCCGCACGCTCACCTACGCCGAGCTCGACGCCGAAGTGTGCAGGCTCGCGAACGCCATGCGCGCGAGCGGGGTGGGCAAGGGCGACTTCTGCGGCATCTTCATGCCCATGGTGCCCGAGGTGGCCGTGGCCTTCTTCGCCTGCATGAAGATCGGGGCCGTCGCGATCCCCGTCTTCTCCGCCTTCGGTGCGCCGGCGCTTGCCTCACGGCTCGGGGATGCGGAGGCGAAGCTGCTCTTCACGGCGGACGGCGGCTACCGCCGGGCGAAGGTCAACCCGATCAAGGAGTCGGCCGACAGGGCCGTGGCGGACGTTCCATCCATCGAGAAGGTCGTGGTGCTCAAGAGGACGGGCATGGACGTACCCATGACCGATGGCCGGGACGTGTACTGGCACGATTTCGTGGAGGGCCAGCCTTCGACCTGCCCCACGGAGGAGATGGAGGCCGAGGACACGGCGCTCGTCATCTACACCTCCGGCACCACCGGACAGCCCAAGGGCACGGTCCACACGCACGCGGGCGCCATGGTCCAGATGGCGAAGGAGCTCTACTACGCCTTCGACCTCAGGCCCGACACGGACGTGTTCTTCTGGGTCACGGACATCGGCTGGATGATGGGGCCGTGGCAGATGATAGGCGTCCAGTTCTTCGGCGGCACGCACATGCTGTTCGAAGGCACGCCCAACCACCCGAACGAGGACCGGCTCTGGGAGGTGGTGGCGCGCCACGGCGTGACGACCCTGGGCATCTCGCCCACGGCCATCCGACTGCTCATGACGTATGACGAGGCGCTGCTCGACGGGCACGACATGTCGAAGCTCCGGTTGCTCGGCTCCACGGGCGAGCCCTGGGATCCCGCATCCTACAGGTGGTACTTCGAGAAGGTGGGCTCGGGCCGCATCCCCATCATGAACATCTCCGGCGGCACCGAGATCGTCGGATGCCTGCTCTCGCCGTACCCCGCCACGCCGCTCAAGCCCTGCTCGCTGGCCGGCCCGGCCCTGGGCATGGACGTGGACATCTTCGACGAGGACGGCAACAGCCTCCTCAAGGGCGAGGGCGCCACGGGCATCGGACATCTCGTGTGCAAGAAGCCCGGCCCGTCGATGACGAAGGGCTTTCTCAACGATTCCCAGCGCTATCTCGACACCTACTTCTCGCGCTTTCCGGGCGTGTGGTTCCACGGCGACTGGGTCGAGCGCGACGAGGAGGGCTTCTGGTTCATCCGCGGCCGCAGCGACGACACGATGAAGGTGGCGGGCAAGCGCATCGGCCCCGCCGAGATCGAGGCCGCGCTGATCGAGCACGACGCCGTGACAGAGGCCGCGGCCGTCGGCGTTCCCGACGACGTGAAGGGTCAGGTCGTCGTGTGCTTCGCGGTCCTGGTTCCCGGCCGCGAACCCTCGGAGGAGCTTCGCAGGGAGCTCTCCGACCAGGTGGCCACCATCATCTCGAAGGCCCTCCGGCCCAAGATCGTCCACTTCGTGGACGCACTGCCCAAGACGCGCTCCGCCAAGATCGTGCGAGGCGTCATCAAGCGCAAGTATCTCGGCGAGGAGGTCGGCGACGTGGCATCCGTCGAGAACCCCGCCGCCCTCGACGGCATCGCGAATCCGAAGTAGGGCTAATCGAAGGGCTCGAGCACCGTATCGAAGTGCAGCACCTCGATGCACCATCCCTCGCCGCCCGGTACGGGCGTGGTCACCGACCCCTCGATGGTGACCTCCTCGAGGCTCAGCCCGCGGAGAGTGCCCGCGAAGGGTTCGCCGATCTCGCTCAGGGCCGTGATCTCCAGCTCGCCTCCCGTCTGGAAGAAGAGCTTGTCGTAGTCCCCGGAGTCCGGGTAGACGCCGACGAGGCCGAGCACGCAAGTGCCGCACGTGGCGTAGTTCTGCTCATCAGGCGTCGCCGCCAGGACACGGAAGCCCGGTTCCTCGAGCGCCAGCGGATCTCCGTATCCGTAGAACATGTCGAGCCTGATCTGATCGAACGGGAGGTCGGGCCCGTTGGCGAGATAGAGCACCTGAGGGAGATCGGGATCGAACATGGCGATGTCCAGGTCAGGTGTGAAGCCCTCCCTGTCGCAGGGCGTGGGGGGCATCTCCTCCACCGGATCTACTGCCGGCTCGGCCGTCGTGTCGACGGCGTCGCTCTGGTCAGCGTCCGTGTCTGCAACGAACTCGGTCGAGCAGGCGATCACGAGGACGGCAGCCAGCAGCACGCATATCAACGATGACTTCATTCGGCGCCTCCCGTTCGACAGCAGAGATTACCTTCAACAACCCGGCAGCGCCAGCGCCAGCGGGAGTCTAGAAGTCCTCGGTGATCCTCTCGTCGGCGAGCGGCGCGAGGTGGTGGTCCGCGTTGAGGCTCTCGAGGACCCACCGGCCCTGATGCCTGTTGAGCCTGGTGATCGAGGCCGTGTCGATCTTGATGTTCCAGAAGCGCGACAGGTCGATGCCCACCAGGTTGCACACGATCGCCTTGCAGATGACGCGGTGCGTGCACACGACGAACTGTCGCCCCTCGTGCTTGTTCGCTATTTCCTCGACGGCCCGTGAGGCTCTCTCGGCGGCCTGGACGAGGCTCTCGCCTCCGGGAAACTGCATCTTCTCGGGATGCTCGAGCCACGTGCGGTAACCTTCGGTATGCTGCCGCGCCACCTCGTCCTTGGGCTTTGCCTGCCACTCGCCGAAGTCGATGTCCGTCAGGTCGTCGATCACCGAGACGTCCTGGCCGTGACGGTCCGCCGTCTCGAGAAGGGTCTCCACGGCACGCTTCAGGGGGCTGGCGTAGATGCCCGAGATGCTCGTGTCCTCGAGCGCGAAGGCCACAGCGAGACCCTCGCGCTTGCCCGTCATGTTGAGCGGCTTGTCCGCGCGCCCGCGGAACACCGACTCCTTGTTCCAGTCCGTCTGTCCGTGCCTGAT
>JAFDER010000369.1 GCA_019310245.1 Deltaproteobacteria bacterium | reverse complement strand
TGATCCCCCTTCTCGTCGGCCATGTCGAGCCGACACGTGATCCACGGCACCCCCTCGATGATCACGCAGTAGCCGCCTTCACCCTGGGGCCAGTCCGGGGCCGCGTCGTCGCGCAGCCGCGTCACGTGTTCCACCATGAGTCGCGGCCTCCCCCCGATGATTCCCTGGACCTCGAAGCGCAACGCCTCCGTGGTTCCCTTCTCCACGCGGCCGATGGGCGTGTCAAAGGCCTCGTCTGCGGCGCGTCGCTCGTGGACCTCGCGGATGTCGTCCAGCTCGACATCCAGCCCCTGGGCCAGCAACCGGATGGTGCCGCCCCACGCGGAGCTGAGAACGCCGGGCTTCACGAGGATGGGTTCGGCGTCCACGGGCTGTCCGAAGCCCATGATCCCGAACACGACGTCGGGCTGGTCGTAGGTCGCGTAGTTGACGATCTCCTGCACCCGGATGCTGTCCCAGCGTTCGCAGAGCCCGGAGAGGGCCAGGGGCAGCACGTCGTTGGCGAAGCCCGGATCGATGCCGGAGGTCAAGAAGGAGGCCGAGCCCTGGGCACACGCGTCCTCCAGCTTCTCGCGCACGGCGGGACCGAGGTTTCCCGGGTGTACCAGGCTCACCACCGAGCTCGAGACCACGTTCTTTCCGGAACGGAGGATGCGGCAGATGTCATCGATCGCCTCCATGGGGCGAATGTCCGCAGCGGCCGTGTAGCAGACGCAGTCCGCGTCCAGGGCCAGGATCGCGTCCACATCGCGGGTGGCCAGCACGCCCGTGCGATCCAGACCGCATAGCTCCCCCGCGTCCTTTCCTTCCTTCTTCTCGCCGTGGACCCACAGGCCCGCCAGCTCCAGCTCCGGATGGCGCAGGATCGCGCGCAGCGCGAACGCTCCGACGTTTCCGGTGCTCCATTGGATTACTCGATGGGTCATTGTCCGTCTCCGTTTTCCATGTTGACGTCCGCCATGGCTACCAATTATGGTCATGTTTCGAAATCATGGCCAGGGCCCCATGAGGCCTCCCCGGGGGCGTTGCCGGACCGGGGCCGAGCGTTGGGAGAAACGGAATGACTTATCGCGTGGTGCAGTGGGCCACCGGAAACGTGGGACGGTCCGCCGTGGAGGGCATCGTCGCCCACCCCGAGCTGGAGCTTGCGGGCGCCTGGGTGCACAGCGAGTCCAAGGCCGGACGCGACGTAGGAGAGATCTGCGGAATCGCGCCCCTGGGGGTGACCGCTACCCGAGACGTGGACGAAGTCCTGGCGTTGGACGCCGATTGCGTGCTCTACGCGCCCATCATGCCCATCACGGCCGAAGTGGTCCGGATCCTCGAGTCCGGAAAGAACGTGGTCACGCCGCTCGGCTGGTTCTTCCCCTTCAAGACGCCCAACGTGGCCGAGGTCGAGTCCGCCTGCCGCAAGGGTCGGGTCACGCTCCACGGCACGGGAATCCACCCCGGCGGCATCACGGAGCGCTTTCCGCTGATGGTGTCGGCGCTGTGCCGCAACATCCGGCACGTGCGAGCGGAGGAGTTCTCGGACATCCGGACCTACAAGGCGGATTTCGTGGTGCGGGAGGTGATGCTCTTCGGGAAGCCCCCCGAGGACGCTCGCAAGAGCCCGATGCTGGACCTCCTGGGGCGCGGATTCGGCCAGTCCATCGAGATGGTGGCCGCCGGGATCGGCGTCACCCTGGACGACGAGATACGCGCCAGCCACGAGATGGCCGTGGCCACCGCACCGATCGACACCCCGGTGGGCGTCATCGACGAGGGAACGGTGGCCGCCCAGCGTTTCGGCTGGCAGGGGCTCGTGAACGGAGAGCCCGTCATCACGGCCCGGGTCAACTGGCTCATGGGGGAGGAGAACCTCGAGCCTGCCTGGAAGTCGGGGGGAGAGCGCTTCGAGGTGGAGATCACCGGGGAGCCTCCTGCGAAGCTGACGTTCCATGGGCTTCACCCGCCCTCCCTGGACACCGATCTCGACCGGAACCCCGGCATCGTCGCCACCGCCATGCACTGCGTGAACGCAATCCCTGCCGTCTGCGCCGCGGAGCCGGGCATCCGGACCTATCTCGATCTGCCCCTCGTGTCGGGCCGCGCCGCGCGGGAGCTCATCCGATGATCCTGGACCGATTCCGGCTGGACGGGAAGGTCGCCATCGTCACGGGAGCAGGCCGGGGCATCGGCCGGGGCGTGGCCCTGGCCTTCGCCGAAGTGGGCGCCCACGTCGTATGCGCTGCGCGCACGGCGGCGCAGATCGAGGAGACGGCCGCCGGGGTGGCCGAACGCGGCACGCGCGGCATCGCCGTTCCCTGCGACGTCGTTGAGACCTCGCAGCTAGAGAAGCTGGTGGAGACCTCCCGGAAGGAGTTCGGCCGGATCGACCTGCTCGTCAACAACGCCGGGGGCTGGCCGCCGCGCCCGGCCATGCAGACGGACGAGTACTTTTTCGAGGCGGCGCTGCGCTTCAACGTGACCCAGGCCTTCCTGCTCACGCGTCTCTGCGTGCCGCACATGGTGGAGACCGCGGGCGGAGGATCAGTCGTGAACGTATCGTCGCGCTCCGGAGACATGGTGCAGACGGCCTTCGTCGCTTACGGCACCGGCAAGGCTGCCCTCTCCTTCATGACGCGCAACCTGGCTGCCGAGCTGGCGCCCAAGGTCCGTGTGAACGCCATCTCGGTGGGAGGAGTCGCCACGTCGGCCCTGGACGTCGTCATGACCAACGACGAGCTGAGACGGCAGATGATGGAGAACACTCCCATGCAGCGCATCGGGGAGCCCGAGGACGTGGCCGCCTGCGCGCTCTACCTCGCCTCACCGGCGGCATCCTGGGTGACCGGCAAGATCTTCCAGGTGGACGGCGGTGCCGAGCATCCTGCCATGACGGTTCCGACGCCTCCCCTGTAAGGTGGGCCGCCCCGATCCCCAAAGCCGAAGCAGAGGTCGTTCCTCAGCGGAGGTCCTGCCCAGGCACATCTCCCCTGGCGCCTTTCGCTACGCTGGGCGCCATGTGGTGGTTCGGGCGCTCGCGGGACAAGCGAGGAGGGCGAGACGAGCGAGCGAGCCGACCAAGGGGCCTCCATCTGGCCGACGCAGGTCCCTTCGACCTCGAGTTCGTCGAGACTTCCACGGGCACGATCGAGGTCGGCTGCTTCGGCGAGGGTCCGATCGTCGTGCTGCTACCGGGCAAGGGCTGCGCCGGCACGGAGCAGTTCGGCGAGCTCGCGACCGCACTCGGGGCGTCGGGCTTCAGCTCGATCGCCGTCAACCCGAGGGGGGTGAGCCGCAGCGTCGCCCCGCTCGACGAGCTCTCGCTCCACCACATGGCCAGCGACGTGGCTCACGTC
This sequence comes from Deltaproteobacteria bacterium, assembly GCA_019310245.1. Classification (GTDB taxonomy): domain Bacteria; phylum Myxococcota_A; class Polyangia; order DRWM01; family DRWM01; genus JAFDER01. The sequence continues at coordinate 601 of JAFDER010000369.1, read as the reverse complement.
CTGGAGCGCTTTGGGCAGCCGGCGCACGTCGTGGGACGAGCTCTCGGCAACCGGGTGGCCCGATGCTTCGCGATGGACTTTCCGAGAAACGTGAAGAGCACGACGCTCATCAGCGCCGGAGGGCTCGTTCCCCCCGAGAGGCCGGTCCGCCGGGCGAAACGGCGGCGGAGGCGGCGGCGAAAGCCGAGGTGGGAGGCCGGCGCCCGTGCCCATCTACATGCCGCGCAGACTACGCCACTGGACGAGTGGTGGCCCGGCGGCGAGGCACCCACGCTCGTCGTGCAGGGCCTTGTGGATCGCACCGCCCCGCCGGAGAATGGCCGGCGACTCGCCGCGTCAGATCCGGAGCGAGTGCGCGTCGTGGAGATCTACGGCGCAGGACACGACCTGCTCAAGAAGCACCCACGCGCGGTGATTCCGCCCGTCGTTGCGTTCATCGAAGAGATGGAGGTGCGCTCTACTCCGAACCGCATGATCAGCCACAGATTCTCCGGAAGGCCCAAGAAGAAGACCCGAGAAGAGGAGTCCACTTCGTGACGAGGATCCAGAGACCATTCAAACAAGGGGCGGACTTCGAACATCTTCGAAAAGTCATCATGCG
>JAFDER010000368.1 GCA_019310245.1 Deltaproteobacteria bacterium | reverse complement strand
GACGATGTGCGGGTGTGTCAGGGCGCCCGCCGCGGCGGCCTCTCGACGGAACCGCGCGGTCATCTCCTCCTTCTCCGGCGTGTCCGCGAACAGCTGCAGGATCTTCACCGCCACCGTCCTGTCCAGCAGCGGGTCCGTGCACCTGTAGACCACGCCCATCCCGCCGCGCCCGATCGGGTTGAGCATCTCGTAGCGGCCGATGCGGTGCGTCGGTGCGATCATGGAGGCGCCGGCTTGCTGACGCTTCCTTGCAGGGGAGGCAGGCGGCGCGGGCCTCTCCGCCACGGGCTCCTCGACGTCTATCTCCAGGGACAGGGAGGCTTCAGCGCCCTGCAGCGGGGCGATGCCGTCCTTGCTCGTCTTTGCCTCTGCCGGCAGGACCTCCACGGAGCCAAGCACCATGGTGCTCGACGCCGGTGCCGTTCCCGACATCGCCGCCTCGATGACATCCGAGAGGAGTTCGAAGCGCAGCGGCTTCTCCAGGAACTCGAACGCCCCCGATTTCATGGCCTCGACGGCCCTGGGCACGGAGCCCGTGGCCGTGAGCATGATCACCGGAGCCTCGAGGCCTCGCACGCGCGCCTCCTTCATGAAGTCGATGCCCGTCATGCCTGGCATGGCGACGTCCGAGAGCACGACGTCGAAGATCTGCTTCGACGTTGCCTCCAGGGCCGACTCGCCGCTGGCCGCCACCTCCACCTGGAACCCGAGCCGCTCGAGCATCCGGCTGACCAGGAGCAGAACGGCTGGATCGTCGTCGATGACGAGCGCGAACCGTCCCCCGTATGGCAAGGATTCCTCGGCCATGTCCTCCGTCCCGTAATACGTCCCTGTGCGACAATCGAACGCGGATGACTAGTTTATTCCATGTGGGTGGGAGTATTCAATAGATATGTAACAGCTGGAACTCGCGGAATCCATGCAGGGTCAGGGGCCTATTCCGCCTCCCCGGCCTTGAACTCCTCCACGTCGATCTCGACGGAGAGCGAGTCGGTGTCCGAGCTGTTCATGGCGGCGTGCACGGCATCCACGAGCCTGTTCATGCGTAGAGGCTTCTCGATGAAGTCGGACGCTCCCGAGGTGAGGGCCTGGTGTGCCTCGTCCGGCGTGCCCAGGGCCGTGAGGAAGATCACCGGCGCCGTCATACCGGCCGCGCGCGCCATGCGGAAGAACTCCAGCCCGTTCATGCGCGGCATGTACTGATCCGTGATTACGAGGTGCAGCGGCCGCTGGCTTGCGGTCACGAGGGCGATCTTCCCGTCGGGCGCGTCGAGCACCTCGAAGCCCATGCCCTCGAGCATCCGCCGCAGGATCAGCCTGACGACCCGGTCGTCGTCCACCACGAGCGCGATCTTGCCTCCGTACCTGTCGGTCTGCCCGGTCATCCCTCAGCCGGGCAGGAGACCACATGCCGAACAGGGCGTCAACAACGGCCGCATCGGGGCTACTCGCAGAACGCCGAGTCCGTCCCCTCCGTGCACGTCGAGTAGCCCATGAGCGTGCAGTTCGCGCTGTCGAGGAGGCCCCAGCGGCAGTACTCGAGGCTGGCGCCGGAGCAGGTGTCGATGTACGTCTCGCCGTCGCACTGCGTTCCGCGCGGTCCGCACTCGGCGTCGTCCGCCGTGGCGAAGCACGTGAACTCCACGCCCAGCTGCGAGGCGCAGTCCTGGTGCGCCTCGTGGCCGCCCAGGCACCGCACCACGCTCGTGCCCTCGCACCAGGCCGTGTCCTCGGTCGTGCAGGCCTCGCCGCGGCCCACGCAGTAGTCCACGCCCGGCATGACCTGCGTGCAGCGGGCGCCGATCAGGCTGCAGTCCATCCTCATGAGCTCGCCGTCGATGCACAGCTCCAGCGTGCTGCCGACGCAGTTCGTGGGGTGCGACGGGTCGCAGGTCGCCGTGCCCTCGCAGTCGGGCTCTCCGGTGTCCGCGTCCTCCACGCACGTGGCGCCGGCGTACAGGCCCTCGAGCCGGGAGCAGTCGAAGTACGTGATCGTATCCCCGGAGCACTGCACCTGCATCCGGCCCTCGCAGTGATCGTCGTACGTCGACACGTCGCAGGCTTCCGGCGGATGGCCCTCGTTCGAGCAGCGCCAGAGCGCCTCGCAGTCCGATCCCGCGTCCTTGATGCACGAGATGACGTCCCCGTAGTCCACGATGCCCATCTCCGCCATCCCCATCCACATGAGGTCGTTGACGCACTCCGAGACCCTCTCCGTGCTGGCCGGGTTGCCCACGTGCTGGCACGAGACGATGTGGATGCACACCTCCTCCACCTGCTCGGGCGTGAGCTTCGCCTTCTCCGGACCGTCGGAGCAGTGCTGCAGCGCCAGCGTCGCGACGACGGTCGCGCCCGCGAGCGTCGTGACGACCTTCCACCTCGATGCGTGCATGGTCTCCCTCCTTTCCATTCCTCGAGAGAGTCTATGTGGACTTTGCCAATGATCAAGTAGTGGCCTGGAAACCTCCGGGTCGTGAGCGGCGATGCAGTCCTTGCTGATGTCGACGAGCAGGTGGATGATGACATTATATCATGATATAATGATATCAATCATGGGCATACCTGAAGACGTCACGACGACGAGCATCCGGATCGAGCGCGCCAAGCTCATCGAGCTCAAGAAGAGAGCCGTGGAGGAGAACCGGAGCCTGGCCTCTCTTCTCCGGGACCTGATCGACGATTACCTGGGCAGCGGCCGCGGAGCGGCCGCCCTGAAGCGACGGGCAGGTGCACAGCGCAGATCCATCGAGCGATGGGCGGGCACGTCCCTCGGCAAGGGATTCGCGGGCCGGGACCACGACGACGTCCTCTACGGGAGGCGGAAGTGATCTTCGTGGACACCGGCGCGTGGTTCGCCCTTGCCGTCAGGGAGGATCCCGATCACCGCAGGGCGGCCGCGTACCTCGAGGGCTTGCATGGGCCGCTCGTGACGAGCGATCTCGTCGCCGTGGAGACCATGAACCTGCTCCGATTCCGGAAGCGCGGCGCGCCCGGGCTGGAGATCGCAGACCGGGTCGGAGCGGATCTGTGGGAGGGGCGCGCCGCGAAGCTCGTCCGCGCGGGCCGTGAGGACATTCTCCGCGCCAGGGAGATCTTCAGGGAATTTGCCGACAAGCAGTGGAGCTTCACGGACTGCACGAGCTTCGCGATCATGCAGAGGTTGTCCCTCGGGAGCGCATTCGCCTTCGACCGCAACTTCGATCAGTTCCCCGGCATCCACCGGGTTCCTCGCTGAAGAGCCGGGACGCTCGAACCGGGCCCGTAAAACAAATCGACACGCGTGCGTTTGCCTGCACCCGGCCGTGGAGTATTCTCTGTGCATGACGATCATGACGAGATGGACGTGCATCCTGCTCGCCTCCGCGCTCCTCCTCTTCCCGTCCTGCAAGAAGGACCACGGCGACGAGGCAGATGCGGACACGGACGGTGACGCCGAGACCGACGCCGACGCGGCTCCCGTGTGCGAGTTCGCGGACGACGGGGTGTGCGACGAGCCGGCGAACTGCGCGCTCGGCACGGACGAGGACGACTGCGTGGCCGCGTGCGCGAGCGGGGAGAACCTGCACCTCTTCGCCGCGGCCTGCGCCCACCGCGACCCGCCGGAGGTCCCGCCGGACGACGGCGACCCGAGCGGCGGCGCCCTGCACCTGACGGGCGTGCGTGACGGGACGCTGCGCATCGCCATGGGCGACGCGCCCGGCAGGCCCATCGACCGTCACTACAGGATCTTCGTGCCGAAGGCCTACGACCCGGACCGCTCGACCCCGCTCGTCATCATGATGCCGGGCCACCGGGTCTCGCACTACGGCCTGGCCGGCTACACGAACCTCTTCCGCACGGCCGACCAGAACAACTTCATCGTCGTGGACGCCGAGCAGCAGTTCCGCGGCACGGGCGAGCGGCGCTGGGCCTGGTTCACGGACTGGGACTGGGCCGGGGAGACGGA
>JAFDER010000679.1 GCA_019310245.1 Deltaproteobacteria bacterium | reverse complement strand
GTGGTGCTCTTCTGCCTGTGGGAGAAGGAGGGGCAGAAGATGATCGAGCTGGCCCGCGCCTCGGGCCTGGAGCCCTCCACCATGACGGGCCTGCTCGACCGCATGGAGCGCGAGGGGTTCGTCACGCGCGTGCCCGACCCGGACGACCGGCGGGTGCAGAAGATCATGCTCACCGACGCCGGCCGCAAGGTCAGGAAGACCGTGGAGAAGATGGTCGACGAGACCCTCGGCATCCTGTTCGAGGGGATCTCGGACGGGGAGGTCGACAGTGCGAACGTGGTCCTGAGGCAGTTCATCGCCAACGCGCGCGAGGGTGGGGCGTCATGAAGGTTGGCTACGCCTGCGCGTACACGCCCCTGCCGCTCATCAACGCCGCGGGCTTCACGCCGTACCGCGTCCTGCCGGTCGGGGATGCCGAGGACCAGGCCGGCCGCGCATCCTCGACCGCGCCCTGTCGGACGACCTGCCCGAGCTTGCCGGCATGGTGCTCCTGAACTCCTGCGACGCGATGCGCCGGCTCGCCGACGCCTGGCAGAAGGCGCGGCCCGGTGTCGAGGTCGTTCTCCTGGACCTGCCGGTGTCCCGGACCGACCGGTCCACCGCGTTCTTCGCCGGCGAGCTCTCGCGGCTCGCGGATGCCCTGGGCTCGTGGGGCAGCGCGGTCACGGACGAACGTCTCGCCGCGAGCATCGCCCTTTACGACGATCTCGCCTCCCTCCTCGACGACGCGCGGGCCCGCCAGCGCCGGGGAACGCTCTCCGCCTCCAGGATGCAGGAGATCATGAACGACGTGTCGACGGACACTCCCGAGCGGGCCGTCGCCTCCTTGCAGCAGCTCCTCCGGGAGCCGGAGCCGTCTCCATCGTCCGGCGTGCCGGTCCTCGTCTTCGGCAACGTGCTGCCCGATCCGGAGGCGCTTGCGCTCATCGAGTCCTGCGGCGCCCGCGTGGTGGACGAGGATCTGTGCACGGGCTCGCGGCTGATCAGCCGCGTCGATGCCGCGGGATCCGGGCCGCTCATGTACTCGCTCGCGGCCGCCATGCTCTCGCGTCCCCCCTGCGCGCGTACCGTGACGTCATCGCGGCCAGGCAGCATCGCGGCGCGCATCGTGGACAGGGCGCAGGCCGCGGATGTCCGGGGCGTCATCGGCCACACGCTGAAATTCTGCGATCCCTACCTGGCCCGCGTGCCCCTGATCCGCGAGGCGCTCCAGGGCAAGGACATTGCCTTCCTTCTCCTCGAGGGGGACTGCACGCTGCGCTCTCTGGGCCAGCACAGGACCCGGATCGAGGCCTTCGTGGAGATGCTCACATGAACGACATGATGCGCACGTACTTCGACGATCTCATCAGCGGCGTCGAGACGAAGATCCGCGACGACCCCTCCTCCAGGAGCCACCGCAAGATCTTCGCCCTGGAGCTGGCCCGCCTGGGCTCGCGGCTCTACGACCCGTCGAGCCGCGTGGCCTGGTGCGGCGTGGCGGCGCCGTTCGACCTGCTCAACGCCCTGGGTCGAGCCGCGTGGCCTGGTGCGGCGTGGCGGCGCCGTTCGACCTGCTCAACGCCCTGGGCCTGACCTCGTGCTTCGTGGAGTTCGTGGGGGCCACGCTCTCGACCACGGGCACGATCCCCGCCTTCCTCGAGCGCGCCGAGGAGGAGGGGTTCGCGCCGGACATGTGCGCGTACCACCGGGGCGTCGTGGGCGCTGCCCTCGAGGGCCTGATGCCCGTTCCCGACGTCCTCATCGCCACCTCGTGCCCCTGCACGGCCGGAGTCTCGACCATCGAGAACCTGGCGCGCATCTTCGAGAAGGATCTCTTCGTCCTGCACGTGCCGCAGACTCCCACGCCGGAGAACGTCCGGTACCTCGCCGACCAGCTCAAGGACATGGTCGCCTTCGTCACGGACCACACGGGCGCGCCGCTCGACGACGACGCGCTGCGTTCCGCCATCACGCTCACGAACCATGCGCGTTCCCTGCTCGAAGAGGTCTACGCCCTCGCGCAGCACGTTCCCTCGCCGGCCTCGAGCCGCGTGGCCTGGTGCGGCGTGGCGGCGCCGTTCGACCTGCTCAACGCCCTGGGCCTGACCTCGTGCTTCGTGGAGTTCGTGGGGGCCACGCTCTCGACCACGGGCACG
>JAFDER010000367.1 GCA_019310245.1 Deltaproteobacteria bacterium | reverse complement strand
ATCCTCAGCGTGTTGAGCGGAGCCTCCTGGAAGATCCCCGTGGCCAGGACCATGCCATCGACCGGACTGGTCAGCTTGGAGGGGTCCGTGTCCACGTGCCGCAGACCGGCCTTGACCGGCCGCGAGAAGAACTCGCGGAAATTACGGTAGGAGTGAAAAGGAGACGCCATCTCCTCCGTGTCGACGCCGTAGACCCGGCAGTAGGCACGCAGAAGCGGCACCAACACGAAGGGAGGAAGGGCCGTGGATGCGAACCTGTCCAGGACCCGTGAGTACAGGTTCTCGGAAAGCCCCTGGAGCACGGTCCTCGAATGGACCACGGCTCGCGGGATTTGCTGGCCGCGCATGAAGGCACACACAAGTAGAATCGTATTTTAGTAAATAATTTCGCCAGGATCAACGAAAACAGGCGGGATTGTCACACGCTCTTCTTGGGGGGCGCCGCTTTGGAGGCCGCACCCCTGCCCTTGACGGACGACTTGCGCCGGCGCAGATTGCGCTCCTTGAGCTTCCTGAGCCTCTCGCGGCGCCTCATCTTCATGCTGTGACGGCGGTCACCCTTGCCCATGATGGACCTCCTGGAAGGCTCTGGAACCTAACCCCTACCATGTGATCATGTCAAGCCGTGGAGGTCGGCCCCTACTGAACCACCTCGACCTTGCCGAGACGGAAACGGTTGTGCCCGTCGTGCAGGGACGAGTCGTCCACCTCGAGCCGGTCCTTGTCCTTGTAGAGCCCGGCGTAGAGCCGATAGCCTCCCGGGGGATTTCCGTAGTCCACGCACACGGAGAAGGTGTCCGCGAAAAGGCGCCCCACCTCCCATCGCTCCGGAGAGAAGAACCCCTCGCCCGTCACGTGGTTGCCCGTGAAGCGCATCATCTCCCCCGCGAGCGGCTGCTCGCCGTGGATGAAGACGAGGTAGCGGGTGTTGATGCGCTGGAGCGCCCGCCAGTAGAGCGTGACGAAGAAAGCATCGCCCAGCGCGACGGAGCGCTCCTCGACCCTGTAGCCTGCGAACTCGATCATGCCTTCCCCCATCGTGGCATGGATGGGTACCGATCCGGGGGGCAGGGAATCCAGGTAGGATGCCGCAGGCCTCGGCTCGAGGACGGGGCCGTCCCAGAGGGACATGATGTAGCGGTAGTCGTGCTCGTTGAGCTGCTCGAGCCTCGTGCCGCGGATACGCTCGGCCTCGAGATCGAGCTGTCTGAACCGTTCCGACGTGGTGATCAGGAAGAGTCTTCCGGGCCGGGCGAGGAGGGCCCGAAGCTGATCGAGACGGCTCACCTTCACGATGGTGTCCCTGGACTGGTAGATTTCGCCGCGCCAGTTCATCTTCCAGTTGTAGAACCGATCCTCGGGCTGTGGATCGCGGTTGTCCCAGATCGCGAAGCTCTCGGCCTGGCCGATGTCGAGCGCGATGCGGGGCATCATGTGGTGCATCAGTACGAGGGCCAGACCCACGGCTGTGAGGAACGTGGCGCCGGCACCTGCGAGACGCAGCCTCCTCGTGCGGCCCAGGGCGATGAGCCCCCCCCCCGCGAGGGAGGCGATGCACGCGATGACGACGGTGGCCGCCATGCCGCTCACCTGCGGGAGAGGACGCTCGTAGGCATAGGTGAACAGCCTCACGAAACGGTTCGGATCCACGGCCAGATCGCGCACGACGAGAACGGCAAGGACCGATCCACAGCCGACCAGGATCTTCTCGAACATCGAGAGTCCTTTCCTGATGGCCCGAGGCAGCCACACGCCGATGGCCACGGCCAGGGCCGGAAGGGCGGGAAAGACGTAGTGGTGGAACTTGGTCCGGGCGATCGTGAAGACGGCAAGGCTCACGATGACCCAGACCGCGACAAGAAGGTGGCGGCTGGTCCCGGAATCCCATATGTCCTCCTTGCGCAAGGCCCTCGCGATGAAGCTCCCCACGGCTGCAGGCGCCATGGCAAGCCAGGGCAGGATGGCGTATCCGCCCTGTCCGATGAAGTACTCGAACGTGCCCCTCTCTCCGTGCACCCCGCCGCCGACGCGCGCCAGGTGGTGCAGGTAGAAGAACTCGTAGGCGAATGCCGTCCCCTGGTTGATCGTGATCGCGACGTACCAGGGAAGCGTGACGACGAGGAACACGAGGATGCCGGGCAGGATGACCAGCCTTTTGAGGAGGTTCCAGCGCCAGGTCACGATGAGGTAGACGAGCATCACCGCTCCGGGAAGGGCAAACCCGAGCAACCCCTTCGACAGGGTCGCGACCCCGAAGCAGGCATAGGAGAGCAGCGCCGCGACCACGCTCCATCGGCCGTCGTGGTGAATCCTGTGCAGCATGCCCAGCATGCCCACGGTCATCGCCACGACGAAGGGCATGTCCGTGATGTTCTGCCGCGCGATGAGCACGAACAGGGGCATCGTGGCGAGGCAGGCGGCGGCGGCGATCGCCTCCAGCCGCCCGAAGCTCAGCCTGACGTAGTGGTAGACGGCGACGACGCCGCCTATGGCGAAGAGTGCAACGGGCAGCCGCACGGCCAGATCGTTCACGCCGAGGGCCTTGATGCTCAGCGCGACGATCCAGAACAGGAACGCCGGCTTGGAATAGAAGTTCTCCTCGTGCCACCGCAGGACGATCCAGTCGTTGTCCACGACGATGCGGCGGGCCACCTCGGCGTAGTGGGACTCCCAGGGATCCCACAGCCCGTCCCTCCCGAGAGCCGGGAGCAGGAAAAGCGCCGCTCCCCCCGCGACGGCCAGGGAGATCAGGACCTCTACCGTTCGGGGATCGCCGAGGATCTGCCTGGCGCGGGCCACTGCCTCACATGCCGCTCAGGATCTTGAACTGCTCTCCTATATGCGCAAGCACGAGACGGTTGTCCTCCACCTTGCGGAACCAGTGATCCTGCCCCGTCACCGTGACCTGGAAGCTCGCGCTGTACGTGTAGTCCACGTGGATGAGATCGCCCTTCGGCGTCACCTTCCGGTACTTGATGTCGTACCGGATCGTCTTGATCTTGGCGAACCGGTTGATGAGGACGTCCCTGAGGCCGTCGAAGTCGAAGTCGTCGTCGCCGGTCGGGGTCCCGCCGTCCTCGTAGTAATCGGGGGAGGCGAGCACGAGCAGCGTCCCGACGTTCTTCTCCTCGACGGCCAGCCTGTAGCGCTCACAGAACGCGATGACCTTGCGGTTGAACGCGCTGTCCGGGACCTCGGTGTTCGGGATCACACGCTTGGCACAGCCGGCAGCGACCACGATGATCGCGGCGACGAGGAGCGCCCTGGCTGTGCGGGTGCAACGCATGAAGTACCTGACCTCTCCCACTCCCCCTGCAACGGGCTTGCCACTTCACCTGGCCCCGTCCCAGCGGGGTCAACCGCCCTGATTTCCAGCATTAATAGTCGATTCAAGGGCCTTTCACAAGCCTGGTCCCGGGTCCGGCCCATGCCTCGGTGTCCCTGGTGCACCAGCCTGGTGCCATTTTGGCATCACGAACTTCTGGCTAGCCCTTGATCTCCTTGAGCAGGGACTGGATGCCCTCGTGCTCGTGATTCTGCGTGAGCCCCCGCTCGAGCATGGACAGGGCCTTGGGCTTCTCCCCCTTCTCGAGGTGGAGTTGACCGAGCAGGTAGTAGACGTCGGCCTTGTCGATGCTCGAATCGGAGAGGTTCTGCAGGAGGAGCGGCCGCAGCAGCTTCATGGCCCCTTCGGCGTTCCCCTGCTCCTTGTAGAGGCAGCCCAGGCTGTAGTTGACCGTGAAGTTCGTGAGATCGATGCGGTTCGCCTTCTCGTACTCCTCGATCGCCCTGTCGGTCTCGCCCTGCCCCTCGTAGGCCTGGCCGAGACGGTGGTGATAGACCGCGAGCCGCTTGGACCTCTTGCCAGATCGCTCCTGCTCCGCCTGGATGAGGTTCTCGAGCATGGGGATGGCGTCAGTCGAGCGCCCGGCAGAGATGTAGGCATCCACGATAGCCGTGAG
>JAFDER010000366.1 GCA_019310245.1 Deltaproteobacteria bacterium | reverse complement strand
GAGATCCATGTGAAAGGCACGGGCCTGCTCCTCATGCAGACATGAATCGTCGTCGGGGAAGGCCGTTGGCCCGCCGCCGATGCAGTCGAATCCCTGTCTCGAGACGGGGACCCTGTACGTCCACTCCACGAACGGGCTCGCCCAGGACGTGACGACTTCGAGCGCCAATGCCGCGAGGAGAAAATCGACACGGCTCACGTCGAGCACGAACCTCTCGAAGCGCATGACGTACTGCGGAAATCCGGCCTCGGCGCTCGCCTCCCTCTCACGCTTCGCGACGAGGCGAGCGGTGTTGTTGAAGTCCCAGCCCAGGTTGAGATGAATGCGCAGGGGAACGGGCGTGCTCGCGGACAGATCGAACGTCTGCGCCAGGAGGAGGGACACGGAGGTGGCATCCCAGTCGAACGAGAGGCCGTCCACCTCGACGAAGAAGCGCGGCGTCACGGCCAGGGCGATCGAGTAGAGGTCGGAGACGGGGAGCACGCCCTTGACTCCAAACAGGCTGTTTCCGAGCCTCCTGTACGTGGACGGGTCCTGGATGGACAGATCGGTGGAGTCCACGCGGAACCCCACGGCAAGGTAGAGCTCCAGGAACCGCAGGGGCGCGAAGCTTACGTGCAGCGTCCCGATGTAGTGCACGTGCCTGTCCTTGACGTCCTTCGTGTAGAGAAAACCCTTCTTGACGAAGAGCGTGGATGTGGACCCGAGGCTCCATCCCATCGGGCCTCCCGTCTTGGCGTCCATGGTCCTCACCAGCCCCGAGTGGCCCGATGGGGAAGGACGCGAGAGTGCCGTGACGAGCGGGTCCGCGTCGGCTGCATCTCCCGACGGCGTGGGCTTCGGCTCCGGCTTGTGCTCCGCCGACCCGTACTCGACCTCTTCGCCGGAGATCTCGGCCACGACCTCGCCGCGAGGAGCGTCCGCCTCCTCGTATGGTGCAAGGGCTGGTCCGGCAAGGACAAGCGCAAGGAACTGGACCATGAGCATCGGCCGGAGTGTCACATGCGCGCGGCTTCGCGTGCAACCCCGGCAAAGCGCTCCCCGGCATCCTCCCGGAAGAGCAGCGAATGCAGCTCCTGGCCGGCGGCAAGGACATTGTCCCGCTCGTGGTCGTCGTAAAGCAGCCTCTCCACCTCCCCCGCGATCGGCCCGCCATCCACCTCGTCCTGCAGCATCTCCGGAAACACCTGCCGGCCCAGGACGAGGCTTGGAAGTGAGACGTGATCGACCTTGACCAGTCGACGAGCAACCTCCCATGAAGTGCGGCTCAGGCGGGCGACCACGAGGGAGGGAACCCCGGCAAGAGCCGCCTCGAGCGTGGCGGTCCCGGCGTGCACCACGGCAGCCGAGGCGATGCGCAGGGCCTCGGCAGCGGTGGTGGTCGGCGAGCCGGCAAGGGGGTGGGCCGCGAGGCAGAAGATCTCCCGCGTCTGCTCCCCGAGGCAGCGGTCCACGATCCCGGCATCGACAGTCGGTCCCGGCGCCAGCAGACAGGTGAGCGACGGGATCCTCGCCTTGAGCTTCCGGGCGGCGGAGGCCATGGCCGGGAGCACGCGAGCCACCTCGTGCGGTCTGCTTCCGGGCAGGAAGGCAACGACGGGATCGGTCGACGGGCGCGATGCGCGGGCAGGAGTGCGGTAGGGATCGAGGAGGCACAGTGGATGGCCCACGAACGAGGCGCGGATACCCACCGAGCGGTAGAGTTCCACCTCGAACGGGAAGCAGGCCGCGATGCGGTCGACGAACGACGTCATGACACGCAGACGTCCCGGCCGCCAGGCCCACACCTGCGGTGGAAGCAGGTAGAGCACGGGCACTCCGGCACGCCTGAGTGCAGGTCCGAGGATGAAGTGAAGATCCGGATAATCGACGAGCACGCCGAGGGACGGCGGGCGGCGATCGACGGCCTGGATCACGCTGGCAAGCAGGGCGGCGTTTCGCGGAAGTCGCCCCAGTGCCTCGACGAGACCGCTCGTTCCGAACCGCTCCAGCCGATCCACGAGCCTGACACCGGCAGAGGCCAGGTGGCTTCCACCGTACCCCCACCACACACGGGGCTGCATGTGAGGCCGAGCGGCCCTGAGGAGCAGGGAGGCGAGGAGATCCCCCGAGGGGTCCCCGGCACCCATGAAGATCTGTTCATGAGACGCAGTGATGGAAGAGGTCTGCCCGGCTCGCTAGTCGCTGTCCTTCGACAGGATGTGGAACTCGACGCGTCGGTTCTTCGCCCGTCCCTTGCTCGTCACGTTCGGAGCAACAGGCACCGTCTCGCCGTACCCCTTGGCAATGAGCCGGTCGGGATCGATTCCCGAGGCGATGAGGTAATCGCGCACTGACTCGGCCCGCCTCTGGCTGAGGTCGAGGTTGTAGTTGTTCGCTCCCTTGTCGTCCGTGTGACCCTGGATCTCCACGAGGGTGATCTCGGGGTGGTTCATGAGCACGTCCGCCACGGCATCCATGATGAGGTAGCTCTTCGTCTTGATGATGGCGGAGTCGAACTCGAACTGGATCCTCTTCTTGATCGCGATCTTCTTCTTCTTGATGACGACCAGGTCCTTCTTGGGCCTCTTGCTCATCTGCAGATCCACGTCCACGGATCCACCGGCAGGCGCCTCGACCTCGATCTGCTTCGTGAAGTAGCCCTCGAGCTCGCCCTTGATCTTGTAGGTTCCCGCTTCCACCTCGACCTTGAACAGACCCATGCTGTCGGTGGAGATCGACTTCGTATCCGGACCGGAGAGCAGGAGCGTGACGTTTGCGAGCGCCCCGCCCTTTGCCGTGTCGGTCACCTTGCCGTTGATGGCGGCGAGCTTCGGCATCGGCCGGAGCTTGCACTCGAGGTCCTTGTCCCCGGTCTCCTCGAGCGTCACGGTGCAGTCGATCGGATCGAAGTACCACTCGGCCTTCACCCCGAGCTGGAACGTGCCGGCCTGGAGCGGATAGGAGATGAAGGAACCGTCAGGCTTGGCGACCAGTGAGTTGTGTTCGAGGATCTCGACCCCCTCCTCGTCGAGGACGGTCACGACCGCACCCTCGATGCCCTCGAGCGTCTCGGAGTCGATGACCTTGCCGAGAATGCGCGGCTTCGGTGGTGGCACGACCTCCTTGATGATCTCCTTGACGATCTCCTTCTCGATGACCTCGGTCTCCGTCTTCTTCGCGAACGCATAGCTCGCGCCGAGGTAGATGTTGTACTGCGTGTTGGCCGGGAGCTCACGGACGTGCGTTTTCATCCCGACGAGCCCGATGTCGGCGGCCACGAGGAAGCTCAGGCCGGGCACCGGTGGGGGCTGGAACCGGAAGCCGATCGTGAGATCCATCGGGTATGCAGCGAAACCCTCGATGTCGAGACACGAGTCGTCGTCCGGGAACGCCGACGGGCCAGACTGGAGGCAGTTGAAGCCCTGCCTGTTCACGGGAACGTCCAGGGTCCACTCGAGGAACGGGTTGACCCATGGAGTGGTGAAGTCGAAGCCGAGCGCCACGAGGAGGTAGTCGTTGCGGTTCACGTTCAGGGCAAACCTCTCGAAGCGCATGATGTACTGCTGGTAGCGCCACTCCTCGGGCATGGCGTTGGTCATCGCCTTCTCGCGGCCCTCGACGAGCTTGGCGGAGTTGTTGAAGTCCCACCCGATGTTGAGGTGGATACGCAGCGGGAAGTTTGTGCTCGGCTTGAGGTCGAACGTCTGCGCAAGCATGATGTTGACCGACGTGGCCTTCCAGTCGAACCCCACGTCGCCCACCTTGTTGAGGAAGCGGGGGTAGACGGCCAGCGCAACGGTGTAGAGGTTTTTGACGGTGTACAGACCCTTGACGCCGATGGTGGTGTCGCCGAGCGTCTGGAAGAGCTTCGGATTCTGGATGTCGAGGTTCGTCGAGTTGGCATAGCTATCGACGGCCACGAACAGCTCGAGATACTTGATCGGCGTGAACCTGAGGTGCACGGCGCCCTGGATCCGCTTGTGCTTGT
>JAFDER010000065.1 GCA_019310245.1 Deltaproteobacteria bacterium | reverse complement strand
TTGATCTGTGCGTTTGCCGTTGGCGCCTCCGAGGGCGTGGTCTACTGCCGCGCCGAGTACCCGCTCGCGGTCAAGCGGCTGAACATCGCCATCGAGCAGGCCATCGACAGGAAGTACCTGGACGCGGATCTGGACGGCAAGGGCTTCACCTTCCACGTGAAGGTCAAAGAGGGCGCGGGTGCGTTCGTGTGCGGAGAGGAGACGGCCCTCCTCAACTCCATCATGGGCCAGCGAGGGATGCCTCGCTTCCGACCCCCGTTTCCCGCTCAGTCGGGGCTCTGGCACAAGCCCACGGACCTCAACAACGTCGAGACGTTTGCGAACGTGCCGTGGATCATGCTCAACGGAGGAGCGGCATTTGCCAAGCACGGCACGGAGAAGAGCAAGGGATCGAAGGTGTTCGCGCTCGCGGGACGCATCAAGCGCGGGGGTCTCGTGGAGGTGCCCATGGGCATCACGATCCGCGAGATCGTCAACGAGGTGGGGGGCGGCACCGTCGGAAAGGGCCGGTCGATCAAGGCAGTGCAGATGGGTGGCCCGAGCGGCGGGTGCATTCCCGACTCGCTGTTCGACACACGCATCGATTACGACGAGGTGACAAGGACCGGGGCGATCATGGGATCGGGTGGCCTCGTCGTCATGGACGACACCTCCTGCATGGTGGACATCGCGAAGTTCTTCCTCAACTTCACCCAGGACGAGTCCTGCGGCAAGTGCACGTTCTGCCGTGTGGGCACGAAACGGATGCTCGAGATCCTCACGCGCGTCACCGAGGGCAAGGCCGAGATGGCTGAGCTGGACATCCTCGAGGACCTGGCACACCGGATCAAGGCCACGAGCCTGTGCGGGCTCGGGCAAACCGCTCCCAACCCCGTCCTGACCACGCTCAAGTACTTCCGGGAAGAGTACGAGATCCATATCCGTGACAAGAAGTGTCCGGCCGGCCGCTGCCCGGACCTGACCACCTTCCATATCACCGACGAGTGCCCCGGCTGCCGGGCCTGCCTCAAGGCGTGCCCGACCAAGTGCATCACGGGCAAGAAGAAGGAGGTCCACGTGATCAACCAGGACGAGTGCATCCAGTGCGGTGTGTGCCGCGACGTGTGCAAGTACGACACCGTTGCGGTGGTCTGAGGAGGCAGCCGTGAGCAAGCTCAAACTGACGATAGATGGACAGACGGTCGAAGCGGAGCAGGGCGCCACGATCCTCGACGCCGCTCGCTCCCTCGGGATCGACATTCCAACGCTGTGTCACCACGAGGAGCTCAAGCCGTTCGGCTCCTGCTTCCTGTGCGTGGTGGAGGTCAAGGGCCGACCCAACCTCATGCCGTCATGCGCGACCCCCGTCATGGAGGGGATGGAGATCGAGACGAAGAACGAGAACGTGCGCGGAGCCCGGAAGATGTGCCTCGAGCTCCTGCTCTCCGATCACATGGGCGACTGTCTCGGTCCGTGCATGTCCGAGTGCCCGTGCCACATCGACATCCCAGGGTTCCTGTTCGCGCTTCGCGAGGGAGACCATGCCGGCGCGGAAGCGCTCATCAAGCAGTCCCTGCCTCTGCCCTCGTCCCTGGGCCGCGTGTGCCCCAGGCCGTGCGAGGGAGCGTGCCGGAGGCAGGCGATCGACTCCCCGATCGCCATCTGCAACCTCAAGAGGTTCACCTCCGATCCGGCTCTCGGCACCGACAGGGCCTACCGGCCCACGATGGAGCCGGACACGGGGAAGACCGTGTGCGTGATCGGAGCCGGCCCCGCAGGCATCGCCTGCGCCTACTTCCTCAGGATGAAGGGGCATGCCGTCACGGTCTACGAGATGCACGACAAGCCCGGAGGCATGATCCGCTGGGGCATTCCCGCCTTCCGCCTGCCTCGCGACGTCATCGACGCCGAGGTGAAGGTTCTCGAGGACATGGGCGTGGCGTTCAAGTACAGTACCACGATCGGCAAGGACGTGTCGTTCGAGGATCTGCGCCAGAAGCACGATGCCGTGTTCATCGGCATCGGCGCCCAGCGTGCGAGCAAGCTCAGATGCGAGGGCGAGGACCTCGAGGGCGTGATCTCGGCCCTGGATTTCCTGCACGAGGCCAGCGCCGGCACGCGCACCACCATCGGCAGGCGCGTCATGGTTGTCGGCGGAGGCAACACGGCAGTCGATGCATCACGCACGAGCCTGAGGCTCGGCGCCGAGAAGGTCTTCATCCTCTACCGCCGCTCGCGCAAGGAGATGCCCGCGTTCGACTACGAGATCGACGAGGCAGAGGAAGAGGGCGTGGAGATCCAGATCCTCTCCGCCCCGATCAAGGTCGAGAAGGACGGGGACCACCTCAAGGTCTCCTGCATCCGCATGGAGCTCGGCGAGCCTGACGCCTCGGGCCGCCGCAGGCCGGTTCCCCAGGAGGGCTCCGAGTACGTCATCGAGGTGGAGAACGTCGTCGCGGCCATCGGGCAGGGCGTGGACGTCTCGTGTCTCGGCAAGAACGATCTCGACATGAGCCGCTGGAACACGCCCGTCGTCAACGAGCGCACCATGCAGACGAACGTGCCGGACGTCTTCTCCGGCGGCGACGCGGTGCTCGGCCCAGACATCGCGGTTCGCGCTGCGGCACATGGTCACCTCGCGGCCACTTCCATCGACCAGCTCCTGCGCGGCGAGGAGGTGAGAGGCGATCCCGGCATCTTCAATGCCACCATGGGCTCCTGGAAGGACCTTCCGCGGGACGTGTTCGGCGATCCGGACGAGAAGGACCGCGTGAAGATGCCGCTCATCGAGATGGAGGAGAGGCGCACCACGTTCAACGAGGTGGAGAAGGGCTTTACCGAGGCGGAGGGCGTGGAGGAGGCGAAGCGCTGCCTCGTGTGCGGCTGTCGGGCGGTCAACGACTGCACGCTGCGTGCGCTGACCGACGAGTACGGCGTCGACCCCACGCGCCTGGCGGGCGACCACAGGGACTACTCCGTCGACGATTCCCATCCGGACGTCCTGTTCGAGCCCGGCAAGTGCATCCTGTGCGGCATCTGCGTCAGGATGTGCGACGAGGTCCTCGAGATCCCGGCAATGGGCTTCGTGGGCCGCGGATTCAACGCCCGCGTCGCTCCTCCGCTGCGCAAGACCCTGGCCGATGTGGACTTCAAGGGCATCGTGAAGCTCGTCGAGACGTGTCCCACCGGCGCTCTCACCCTCAAGAGGGCCGGCGTGGCCACGTACGAGGTCCTGCCCCGCGCCAAGTAGCGCTCACCCTCCTGCACCGGAACGTGTATAAACTGCCTGGATGAAGGCGGAGTTCGGGCTCAAGAGGGTCCTCGGCCTCAAGGAGCTCGTGGCCATCGAGGTGGGGACCACGGTCGGTGCGGGCGTGTTCGTGCTCACGGGCATGGCGCTCGAGATGGGCGGCCCCCTCCTGCCCTTCGCCTATCTCCTCGCGGCCGTTCCGGTCGTCTTCATGATGCTGAGCCTGGCCATGCTCGGCTCGGCCGTTCCCACGGTGGGAGGGACCTATCGCTATCCCTCGCGCCTGCTGTCTCCCGCGTGGGCCTTTGTCGGAGTGTGGGTCTTCGCCCTGGGCATGGTCTTCGGGGCGTTTCCACTCTACGCGCTCCGGGGTTCGGAGTACCTCCTCGGGGTCTTCCCGTGGTTCGAGGGCCTCGACCCGGTGGTCCAGGAACAGTGGATCCGCATCCTCGCGATCCTGTGGCTCACCATCTTCTTCCTCGCCAACCTCTGCGGCCTCGCCATCGCCGCGGCAGTGCAGGGCGTCATGGTTCTCGTGCTTCTGGCGTCGCTCGTCCACTTCGGGGTCCTTGGACTCGGTGCGGTGAGCCTATCGAACATGCAGCCCGTCCTGCCTCACGGCATCGGCGGCTTCCTCGCCTCATCGGCCTTGCTCACGTTCGCCCTGCTCGGCGCGAACTCCGTGATCGAGCTCGGCGGCGAGATCAGGGATCCCGGCCGCAACATCCCGCGATCCCTTTTCATCTCCATTCCGCTCGTTGCCGGCCTCTACTTCGTCGTCGGGTTCGTGGCCGCGGGCGCGCTCCCCTGGAGCGAGGCGGCGGGAGAGCTCCTCGTCGTTCCCGCACGGACGTTTCTCGGCCCCGTCGGGCTCCGCTTCTTCATCCTCGGAGGCGCGGTGCTGGCCATCACCACCACGCTCAACGCCACCTTCATGTGGGCGACGAAGTCCTTGATGATCGTGGCCCACGACGGGCTCATCCCTGCAGGCCTCGCCGGGACGAACCGCTTCGGGGCGCCGTATCGATTCCTCGCCATCATCTGGGCTCTTGGTGTGACCACCATCCTCGTGAGGGTGCCGACGGGCACGTTCGAGATCTTCGCGAGCGTGGGCGGGATCGTCATCTTCATACCGGTCATGCTCTCCGCTCTTCTGCTCAGGAAGAAGCTGCCGGAACGCTACGCCGCCGCCCCCTTCAAGCTCGAGGGGCCGCTCTACTGGATCTGCCCCGTCGTCGGCGTCCTGCTCGCGCTCGTGATCCTGGGGATGCTGCTGAGCCAGCTCGAGCCCCTGCCCCTCGTCTTCTTCCTCGCATGGCTGGCCGCCGGTGCCGTCTACTACGTCTGGAGGCGGCCCCGCCTCGCAGCTGGCCGAGGGCGATCCGTACGGTCATGGATGGACGAGGAACTCGAAATTCTTGCAGGATCGGAAAGTTCGGGGCAAGGTGACGAGCCCGGGGAACGTGACCGATGAGTTTTCTGTCCAAAGGTTGAATCGATCTTCGACGTCATACGTTATATGATCGTGAGCACATGAGCGCACAGGCCACACTCAGTCCAGCCCCCATCCTCTCGAGGCTCTACCGCAGGTACAGGCTCGCGCAGGCCGTGGTCTGGATGAGCCGGATATCGACGCCGCTGCTCGCGACCGCCGCCCTGCTTCACCTGCTGGCCGTCATCTGGGCCGGATTCGATACGGGCTACCTGTCCGTGGTCCTGTCCGGCCTCTCGGTCGTGGCCTGGATTCCCGTGTACTTCACCTTCCGTTCCTCGTACCTGCGCATCGCCCGCGAGGCGGACCTGACGCTCGAGGCGCGCGGCGCCGTGACCGCGGCCGCCGAGCTCTCCGTCTCGGGCGTTCGCTCGGCCTGGGGGCAGGCGGCCATCGATGCGGGAGCGCGCGTCCTGGGCAAGGCCGATCTCAGAAGGCTCGTCCCCGGCAGGCGCTTCGCTCCCGTGATCGCGCCCGCAGCCGCGGCTCTCGCCGTCATCGTCGTGGCCGCCCTCGAGGTGGCGCTGCCGCACAAGATGATGATTCCGGATCCCGGGTCCGAGAACCCGGAGCACATGGTGCTGATCCCGATCTTCAATGCGGCCGACGAGAAGATGCTCGAGAGGGTCCACGAGGAGCTCCGGGCCAGGCTCGCTCTGATCCCCGAGGCCTCCCGCGACGAGGAGGTCGAGAAGCTCAGGAAGAAGATCGACGAGGCCCTCAAGATCTTCCCAGAGGACGAGGAGAGCTACCGCAAGTTCATCGACGACGTCGAGAGCCTCAAGGGAGACATCGATGAGCTCGTTGCCGAGAAGAAGCTCGAGCAGGAGATCATCGAGGAGCTCGGCGAGTCGATCGACGCCAAGCTCCTCGAGGATCTGGCCGAGGCTCTCGAGCAGGGAGACACGGGCGAGGCAGCCGACATCGCACAGGAGATGGCCGAGCAGCTCAAGCAGAAGGCTCCCAAGGACAAGAAGATGAGCCAGGCCGCCGAGGATCTCCTGGAGGCCATCAAGAAGGCCGAGCAGGCCATGAAGGAGAAGGACGCCGGAGGCGAGCAGGGCAAGGAAGGCGAGCAGGGCAAGGAAGGCGAGAAGGGCGAGCAGGGAGAGGCGCAGACAGGGGATCAATCGCAGGGCGAGCCGGGGCAGTCCGGCGAGGGCGCCGAGAGCATGTCCGAGATGTCCGACCTTCTCGAGAGCCTGAGCAAGCTCGCCAAGATGCTCGGCATGAAGGATACCGAGAACCTCCCTGAGGGATTCAAGAAGCTAGCCGAGAAGTTCAAGGGCATGGACATGAGCAAGGAGGAGCTCGAGAAGCTCCAGAACCTGGTCGAGGGGCTCGACGGCCTCAAGAACCTCATGGCCGGCTCCGGACAGGGCAAGGAGAGCTACGACAAGCTTCGTGACCAGTTCGAGAACTCCGCTTCCGGCCAGCCAGGTCAGCAGGGTCAGCCTGGACAGCAGGGCCAGCCTGGACAGCAGGGCCAGCCAGGGCAGCCTGGGCAGGGACAGGGCCAGCAGCCGGGTCAGGGCATGCAGGGCATGCAGGGCCAGCAGGGAGGCCAGAGCGAGAGCCAGCCGGGAGACGGCACCAATCCGGGGCCGCAGGGACAGGGAGGCCAGCCGGGGGACGGCCAGGGGCAGGGTCAGGACGGCCAGGGTGGGCAGGGCGACGGCGCCGGCAGCAAGCCCGGAGGCGTGACGGGCGAGGCAGGCCAGGCGCCGGGCGGAGAGGCAAGCTCGGAGGACGGCCGGGGCGACGGCCAGCAGGGCTACGGAACGGGCACGACGGATCACATGGCCGGCACGGCCATCGAGGGCGGCGGTGCGACGTACGAGGACGTGCAGGTGGAGGGCGAGGACAACCCCGGCCCCGTCAAGAAGGACGTCATCCTCGGTGCCTCGAAGGAAGGGTTCGTGAACGAGGACTACAAGAAGGTCTACGAGATGTACTCGTCGATCCTCCAGGACATGCTGGACGGCGAGGACGTGCCTTCCATCTACCGGTTCTACGTTGACAAGTACTTCCAGCTCATCGCACCCAGAGAGCAGGAACAATAGAGGGACATCGCATGAACTACCTCATCCTCGGGTCGGGGAGGATGGCGCGCGGCCTCGTGCACTTCCTGCGCCGGCGTGATCCCGATGCGTCCATCAGGGTCGTCGACGTCGTGTCCTCCCGTGCACGCGCGCTCGCGCGCTGGGCGGGCGGCCCCGTGACGGCGGGCAGGCTCGACCTCGCGGATCGTGCCGCCGTTCGCAGGGCCCTCGCGCGCGCGGACGTCGCCGTGAGCGCGGCGCACTACCGGTTCAACCCCATGCTCACCGCCGAGGCCGCTCTGACGCGGACCCATCTCGTGGACCTGGGCGGGAACAACGACGTGGTGGCGAAGCAGCTGAAGCTCGCCTCGAGGGTGGCGAGGGCTGGCGTGACCGTGGTGCCGGACACGGGCCTTGCGCCCGGCATGACGAATCTGCTCGCCCTGTGGGCCATCCAGGGCATGGACCGCGTTGCGAGCGTGCGCATCCGCGTGGGAGGCGTTCCCCTGAAGCCCGTGCCTCCCTTCGACTACCAGCTCGTCTTCGCCACCGAGGGGCTCATCAACGAGTACGTGGAGGATGCGCTCGTCCTGCGGGCGGGGAAGGTTCGCTCCGTGCCCTCCCTCACCGACGTGGAGACGCTGCGCTTCCCCCCTCCCTTCGGTCGCATGGAGGCCTTCAACACCTCGGGCGGGGCCTCCACGCTGATCCGCACCCTGAAGGGCCGCGTGAAGGACCTCGACTACAAGACGATCCGCTATCCCGGCCACTGCGAGAAGATGCACGCGCTCAAGCACCTCGGCCTCATGGACGACAGGGCGGTGCGCCTCGGCGGGCAGGCCGTGAGGCCTC
Organism: Deltaproteobacteria bacterium; assembly: GCA_019310245.1. Lineage (GTDB taxonomy): Bacteria > Myxococcota_A > Polyangia > DRWM01 > DRWM01 > JAFDER01. The sequence continues at coordinate 5,078 of JAFDER010000065.1, read as the reverse complement.
GTGCGCTGACCGGCCTCCTGCTCGAGCGGGGGCTTCCGTCTCAGGGGCCCGATGCCGTGCTCGTGCGCGTGTCGGCCGAGGGCGTGAGAGGAGGCAGGCGCAGGAAGGTCCGCATCAACCTGGTGGACACCATGGATCGCAGGACGGGACTGACGGCCATGATGCGCTGCACGGCCTTTCCCTCGGCCTGCATCGCGTGGATGCTGGGCCGCGGGCTCATCGACGCGCCCGGCGTTCACGAGCAGGAGAGCGTGGTGCCGGTCGGGCGGTTCGTCCGCGAGATGCGCGGGGCCGGACTCCGGATCAGGAGGGCCTGATCACTTCTTGACGTCGGGAACGTGGTCCAGGACCGAGGAGAGGATGTCATCGGTGGACTGGCCCGCGGACTCGCCCTCGAAGTTGAGGATGATGCGGTGCCTCAGGGCCGGCAGGACCATGTGCCGCACGTCGTCGAAGTCCACCGACACGCGACCGTCCATCAGCGCGCGCACCTTCGCTCCCAGGATGAGGGACTGCGCTCCGCGCGGGCTCGCGCCGTAGCGCACGTACTTCTTCACGGGCTCGGACGCGGAGTCCGCATCGGGGTGCGTGGCCTGGATCACGCGCACGACGTAGTCCACGACCGAGCGGTTCTCGATCTGCATGTCGCGGACCGTCTCGATCATCTCGAGCAGGCGCGCGCGGTCGGCGATCTTCCTGGCCTGCGGCTGGTCTCCGATGGTGGTGCGGTCGAGGATCTCCCGCAGCTCCGCGTCCGAGGGGAAGCGCAGCATGATCTTGACGAGGAACCGGTCCAGCTGGGCCTCCGGCAGCGTGTACGTTCCCTCCATCTCGATCGGGTTCTGCGTGGCCAGGACCACGAAGGGCGGGTCGATGGAGTAGGTGCTGCCCATCGTCGTGACCCTGTGCTCCTGCATGGCCTCCAGGAGCGAGGACTGCGTCTTGGGAGTGGCCCTGTTGATCTCGTCGGCGAGCACGAAGGAGGCGAATATGGGCCCCTTGTTGAACTCGAACTTCCGGCCGCCACCTTCCTTGTCGACGAGCAGCATCGTACCCGTGACGTCGGCAGGCATGAGGTCGGGCGTGAACTGGATGCGCGAGAAGGAGAGGTCCAGGGCATCGGAGAAGGTGCGCACGAGGAGCGTCTTGCCGATGCCGGGAACGCCCTCCAGGAGCACGTGCCCGCCGGCCAGGAGCGCCGTGATGACTCCCTCGACCACCTCCTCGTGCCCCACGATGACGCGGCCCACCTCCTCGCGTATCGAGAGGCACGTCTCCTTGAATGCCTCGACTCTCGACTCGATGCTGGGGGCCTGTTCCTCGGCTGCCATCTACTTCACGGCTTCCGAGAGCTTCTGCTTGAGCACGCTGCCGATGAACGGGTCGGCGATGACCTCGTCGACCTTCGCCTTGCCCCCCTCGCCGCCGAACTTGACGATCGCCTCTGCCACGTTCACGAGAACGTCGATGTTCGTCGAGAGGCAGGAGTCGGCGTGGTACATGACGAGGAAGCGCTCGAGATCGGGCAGGGCCGAGATGTCGCCCAGCACGAGGATCGCCTCGGTGAGTTCCACGAGGTCGGCTGCAGGCGTCTCGTGGTCGCGCAGGTGGTTGAGCAGCAGCGGCAGGGCGCTCTTCTCGTTCGCGTTCGCCAGCGAGGAGGCGATCGCTCCCACCGGCGGGGCGCTCGTCTCTCCCAGGTAGTCCGCATGGTACTGGAGGGCGTCCTTGAGGAACTCGACGCCTCCCTCGCGTCCGCGCAGCATCAGCGCCGCCTGATCGCGCATGGCCTTCGGCACGTAGCTCGAGCGCAGGACCTCGAGGAGGTCCATCGTGACGTCCTCGTCCGGGAGATCGGCCATGAGCTTGAGCGCGTACTTGCGCAGAGGCAGGACCTGCGTGTCGATGTCGAAGACGAGATCGCGCAGCCCCCACATCAGCTTCTTGGGCTCCCCCGATGCGTCGGGCTTGAAGGTCCCCGTGTCGAAGCTCGCCGAGTCCGGCTTGCCGTCGAGGGTGCCGACCTGGGCGTAGGCCCCGTCCTCGGCGTCCAGGAACATGATGCCGCCGTCCTCCTCGAGATAGAACATGCCGCCCATTCCGGCCTCGGCCCACGCGATCGGCTCGCCGCTGCCGTGCACCCAGCGGGTCGTTCCAGCCCTGGCATCGAGCGCGATCACGTACTTGTAGAACAGGAAGTAGACGACGTCGCCGTCCAGGGCGAGCCCGTCCTCCTTCTTCTCCGTGCCCGGGCTCCAGAGGAGGCGGATGCGGGCCCTGGCGCCCACCACCGACTTGTTGCTCTCGAACGTGTCGATGTGGAGGGGCGGCTGTCCGGGCATCTCGACAGGATCGAAGTCGAGGTGCGCCGCGCCGTCCTTCGTGCCTGCCGCCGAGCGGGAGGTCAGGCGCATGATGTCGTTCTTCGAGCCGTAGAACACGCCCTCCGGGCTGGCCGTCACGTAGTCCACCGTGCCGTCTCGCCGCAGCACCCGGCAAAGCTCGTCGCCCGTGTGCGCGTCGAGGATCGAGATCGTCTGCCTGTCCCACGGGACGAAGACCATTCCGGCCCGCGCTGCCGGCCCACCCAGCATCTTGTCCACCGACATTCCCCACTTCTTCGCGCCGGATGCCGCATCGAGCGCCCAGATCGTCCCGGTTCTTCCGGTTGCCGAGACGCCGCCGTCCGTGTTGCCCTGGGTGACGAACACGAGTCCGGAGTCGAACGCGAAGCCGTAGAGGTTCGACTCCTGCATCCCCTTCTTCCAGCGCCGCTTGCCAGAGGACAGGTCCACCGCCGCGATGTCGTCGCCGGAACGGAACACCACCACGTCCGGGCCGATGGCTGGCTTGCTGTCCACGGCTGCATCGATGGTCCACAGCGTCTTGCCCTTCTCGAGGTCGTAGAGCGTCAGGCTCTTTCCGCCTCCGAGCACGGACGCCAGGAGGGGGCCGCCCGTCCCGTTCACCGGCTCGGTCGTGGGCGAAGGCGCTCCCACGCTCTCGAGGATCATGTCGATCTGCTCCGGCTTGTTGTCCGGGAACAGGTTCGCGAAGGCGGCGGCTCCTCCGCAGCCGGCCAGGGTGCAGCTCGCGGTCAGCGCGATGATCAGTGACGATCGGGTCATGGGTTGCCCTCCCTTGATGTGGAGCGCAGACGATCTAACCGAATGCGCCCCGTGAATGCAAGGTGGGGCCGGATCCTCGGCCGGAGGCCTGGCGGGGACCTCGTTTTCTCGTTTTCTTGCCCCGTGTCATACCGGGTGTGATAAGATGATACCAGGTATGACCAGGAGGCCGATCCCGGCGTGCTCTGGTGACCTTTCAAGGAGTCGACGATGCATGCACACATCGAAAGGCGAACGAGGCGCTCGGAGCATCCGCTCAGGGCCCTGAGCTTCCAGCTCGACGACACGGCACGGCTGAGGGGCCTCGACGCCCTCGTGCTGGCCGACCAGGACGGGCTCTTCATCGCCGGAGGCGGAAAGCCGGCTGACGGCGGCAGACACGACGCGGTGGCCTCGCTGTGCCCGCTCGTCGTGCGCGAGGGCGGAAACTGCTTTGACGGGGTCCTGGACGTGCCGGGGGACAAGGAGCTCTCGGTCCTGATGTTCTCCTATGACGGCCAGACCCTGTATCTGGGTGCGCTCCTGAGGTCGCAGGAGATGAACGCCAGCGATGCCATGCTCCAGGCCATGCAGGGCGTCCTGCGCATCCTGGGGTGAATCGGTGCCCGAGGGATCTGGAAACGGCGCCCGGCCATGTCGTATCTTCATCCGATGAGGAAGAACCCGAGCGCCTGGGCGGCGGTTGCCGCCGCTCTGCTTGCTTCCATCGTCGCGCGCGGGGCGTCTGCCGGTCCTCCCTCCGAGTATCCCTACGATTTGCTCATCGGCGGCAAGAGCGTCCAGCAGACATCCGACGGTGGCGCAGGGCAGGAGTCGCCCGAGCTCAAGAGGCTCAGGGAGCTCGACATGGAGCTGTTTCCTCCCGTCGAGAAGAAGTGCATCGAGGAAGCACCTCTGCTCGGCGGAGAGTTCGAGCTTCACGGCGGTCCGGTCAAGGACCTCTTCGACATGCTGAGCTCGGCGTTTCCGCTGGTCTCGAAGGGGACCAAGAGCTCGAAGCTCCCCGTTCCCCTGATGAGCGAGGACCTGTCCTGGCTCGAGGATCTGGAGATGCCGGACCTGCCCGTCCGGTGGGACGATCGCGTGATCGTGTACCTCGACCGGTTCCGGTCGGACGGCAAGTGGCGCAAGATCATCCGCTCGTGGATGAGCCGCTCCGAGCGCTACGGACCGGAGATTCGCCGGGTGCTGGGGGATCGCGGGATGCCCGAGGACCTGCAGTACGTCGCGATGATCGAGAGCGGCTACAACCCCAAGGCCGTCTCGGGCGCCGGGGCCGTGGGGCTCTGGCAGTTCATGCCGGCGACCGGACACGAGTACGGCCTCGCACGGACCAAGTGGGTGGACCAGAGGCGCAACCCCGAGCTGAGCACCGTCGCGGCGGCGGAGTACCTGTCGGATCTCGAGCAGCGGCTCGGTTCCTGGTACCTCGCGCTGGCCGCCTACAACATGGGCTACGGTGCGCTCACCAAGTCCATGAAGAAGTACAACACGAACGACTACTGGAAGCTCGCCAGCTACGAGGCGGGTCTGCCGTGGGGCACCGTCAACTACGTTCCGAAGATCCTCGCCGCCGCCATCGTGGGGCGAAACCGCGAGGCCTTCGGCATGAGCGATCTGAAGTACGAGGCCACGATCGAGTACGACATCGCCATCGTGTCCAAGAGCTGCAAGCTCGGCCGCGTGGCAAAGGCCGCCGGCGTAAAGCTCGGTGACGTCGTCCGCCTCAACCCCGAGCTCAAGAAGAACGTCGTGCCACCCGACATGCTCCCCTATCCCGTGCGGATCCCGGACGGCAAGGGGCCGGCCTTCGAGAAGGGATGGCCCGCCCAGGAGGCGAAGATCAAGGCGCTCAAGCCGTACGAGGTGAAGTTCGGCGACACCCTCACCAGGATCGCCAAGCTGAGCGGCTCCTCGATCAAGGAGCTTGCCAAGCTCAACGACATCAAG
>JAFDER010000365.1 GCA_019310245.1 Deltaproteobacteria bacterium | reverse complement strand
GGTACATCGAGTGGGAGTGGCACTGAAAGGAGTCCAGGTCTTGTCGAAGAAAATACTGGTCGTCGACGACGAGCCCGACGTGGTGACCTACCTGACGACGCTGCTCGAGGACGCCGGCTACAGCACGATCTCGGCATCGGACGGCGAGGAGGGGCTCGAGAAGGTGCGCGGCGAGTCCCCGGACCTCGTCACGCTGGACATCACCATGCCGGAGAAATCCGGCGTGAGGATGTACACCGAGATCAAGCAGGACGCCGCCCTGAAGTCCATCCCGGTGATCGTGATCACGGGCATCCAGGGCGAGATCGAGAAGTTCCTCTCGACCCGCCGCCAGGTTCCCCCGCCCGACGACTTCCTCGCCAAGCCCGTTGACCGCGAGGCCCTTGTCGAGAAGGTGAAGAAGCTCATCGGCTAGCCGTCACTCTGCGCCTGCTCTTCCCCTCACGTCGCCTTGCAAATTCCACGGGGACTCTCTATCATCTGGCACGTTCTTGTCCGACCCGGTTGTCGGGGGGCCGTGCGGGGATGAAAGAGTGGCCGAGAAGTCCACATCCGACAAGTCCATTCACGTCGAGGTCTTCGGCCTCACGGACGTGGGACTCCTGCGCGAGGGCAACGAGGACAACTTCCTCGTTGCCGACATCGCCAGGGGCCACGTGGACATGGATCAGGACCTGCAGGAGCACGAACTCGGCTGTCCGGGCGGGACGCTCTTCCTCGTCTGCGACGGCATGGGCGGGGCGCTGGCCGGCGAGGTGGCCTCGAAGATGGCCGCGGAGGTGATTCTCGAGGAGATGAAGCGCGAGCCTCTCGCCTCCTCCCATGCCGAGCTCATCAGGAGGATGAACGTCGCCATCAAGGCGGCCTCGAGCGCCATCCACGGCGGCGCACAGTCCAACCTCAAGCAACGCGGCATGGGCACGACGATCACGGCCTCCAGCCTCGTCGATGGACGCATCTATCTCGGCCAGGTGGGGGACAGCCGGGGCTACATCCTCAGGGGCGACGAGATCTTCCTCGTCACGAAGGACCAGTCCTTGCTCAACCAGCTCCTGGAAGCCGGCCAGATCACGCCCGAAGAGGCCAAGGACTTCGAGTACCAGAACGTGATCCTCCAGGCGGCGGGCACGCAGGCAGACGTCACTCCCGCGTTCACGTTCGTGGACCTGCGCAAGGGCGACGTCCTGCTCTTGTGCAGCGACGGGCTGCACGGCATGGTCGGAGACGACGTGATCGCCTACACCATCCTCCACGGCGAGAGTCTCGAGGCCGCTTGCAAGGAGCTCATCGACCAGGCGAACCGCTACGGCGGGCACGACAACATCACCGCCATCCTCGCCCGGTTCACGGGCGACGACCTGCCCGAGGCCGACGGCGAACGCATCCTGTACCAGACCCAGACGGTCGACGAGCTGGAAGACGAGGCCGCGCCCGAGGATGGTGCTGCTGCGGCGTCGTGGGACGCCGACGACGACTTTCCCGAGGTCACAGTCGACGGATGAGGCTCGTGCGGCGGAGCCAGGAGCGTCGCTCGGTTGCGTCGATGCTGTTTGGACTCTGTACTGCCTGCGGCCTTCTCGGCCCGGGTGGTGCGCCCGATCGGCTCCCCTCTGACACCCCCGGTCCGTTCGTCGAGGAGGGTCCGCTGGAGCTGTGCATCGAGGGCAGGAGGCTGGATGCCCCGGCCGTTGCCGGTCCGGACGGAGGCGCCTCGACCGGCTTCTGCGTCACGCTCGGACGCGAGCCCACCTCCTGCACCACGGATGCGCCATGCGCGGAGCGCGAGAGGTGCGTCTGCGGCCTGTGCCGCGTTCCGGTCTGCCGTTCCGGTTCCGACTGCCTGGAGGGGTTCGACTGCATGGGCCATGGCCACCGATGCCAGCAAGGGTGTGCGGCAGATGGGGACTGCCCGGCCGGCGAGAGATGCGATCCGACCACTCTCGGGTGCACCCCGCCTTGTGACGAGGATGCGGACTGCGCGTTCGGCGAGGTCTGCTCGGCCTCCCGGAGGCTCTGCGTGACCATGGTGTGCACCGGGTCCGAGTGCTCGGCCTCGCGCACCTGCGACGTCCAGCGCGAGGGCTCCGTGCTCTCGCAGCCCGCGCTGCTCGCCGGCTCGCCGGACGTCATGTGGGCCACCGTCGAGGCAATGGGCGTCGTCAGGTTCGAGCGCGCGCCGGGAGGCTCCTGGTCCTCGCCGGATGCCGCTCCGGTCCTGGCGTGGCCCGGGCGAGATCCCGGGCTGGCTGCGGCTCCGGATGGGGGCGTCATCCTTGTCGCGGGCCGAGACGACGGGTCCGGTATCGCCGCCTACACGAGCCCGGACGGCCTGGACTGGTCGCCGATCGCCGGGTCCGGCGTGATCATGACGCCGACCCGTGAGTGGGAATCCGGCTGGGTGGGAAGACCCTCCGTGCTCCTCGACGGCGACGGCTGGCTCCTCGCCTACGAGGGCGGTCCCGGGACCGGGATCGGTCTCGTGAGGCTCTCCCGGGACGGAGGCGTCTTGCCCCTGTCCACCGGCCCCGTCCTGCAGCCTTCCAGTGCAGGCACGGCGCCCTACTGGACCGATCTCTCCGCGGTGGGCTCGCCTCAGCTCTTCAGGCAGGACTGCGCGCCGGGATGGACCGGCCCCACACTCCTGTTCGAGGCGACGGGTCTCGAGCGCATCGACCTCGAGGTCGAGGGCGGGGATCCGCCGGTGCCGAACGCCAGCGTGGGCTACGCGCGCCTGGACGCGGACGGCTCGCTCGTGGTGGATCCCCGTGGCCCCATGTTCACCACGATGGCCGGACTGGCCGTCACGCGGTCGGAGCACGGCCCCGCCATCTCGTGCCGGGCCGGCTCCTGGACCCTGTACTACGGGGCGTCGGATCCCGTCAGCGGGCTCGCACAGGGGCTCTTCCTGGCGTTATCTTATTAACGTCGTTAGAGATTCTACCCCTGGCAAGGGAGGACGACCACCCGGCCGGCATGCCCGTGACGGTGCGAACCCCTCGACAGCACGAAGAAAAAAAAGGTGTCTCCTCGGGCGTCTCGCGCTCGGGGGTTGGCCGGCATCTTGCACATTCCGGTCACGGTGGAAGAAACGCATTTCAAGCCCTTGACTCCAATAGACATTGTGGGTTGTATACAGGGCAATCGTAGCTTTTCCCCACACGCATTCCTGATAAGAGGTGTGAAGTGAAGATAGAACGCATGGGATTTCCGGCACTCGTCGCGCTCGTGGTCGCGCTTGCCGCCCACCCGGCTCCGGCTCAGGACGAGCCCGCGGAGGCGGAAGACGAGTCCCCGTCGGCAGGTGCGGCGTTCGCACCCGCCGAGCCCGCCGAGGAGGAGGCGTCCGGGGCCGAGGAACCGGCGGAGGAGCCTGCGGCCGGCGCTGCCGCGCCGGCGGCCTCGGCGATCGAGGCCGACTATCCCGACGAGGGCGCGGGGGCCGAGGGAGGCGCCGTGGAGGCCGAGGCCACTCTCGAGGCCGAGGCCGCTCCCGTGAAGAAGGCCGTCTGGCGCAACACCCTGTTCATCTACGAGAACGCGGTGTCGGCCTACAGCTTCAGCAAGGAAGCCCAGCTGTCCTACAACCCCTACTACGCCATGAGCTACAGCTTCATCCCGCGCTTCTACCTGTACAAGGGGATGAGCCTGAGGTTGAGCTGGTCGTTCGAGCAGGAGCTGACCAACTCGGACATGACCACGAAGAAGCACGAGGTGTACTGGAGCGACGTGGCCATCGACTGGGTCTGGGGCGGCGCCGCGATGATTCCCGGCGTCGACGTCATGTTCACGCCCAAGGTCCGCTTCACCCTGCCCGCGAGCAAGGGCAGCCAGGCCAGGACGCTGTACATCGCCCTCGGGCCGGGTTTCGACTTCCTCAAGACGTTCGACGTGCTGGGCGGCATCACGCTCCAGTGGGCGTTCCGCTACACCAAGTACTTCAACAAGTACTCGGGCGCCGTGAGCGAGGATTCCATCCTG
>JAFDER010000064.1 GCA_019310245.1 Deltaproteobacteria bacterium | reverse complement strand
GAGGACCCGGCGTTCGAGATGCCCCGCTTCACGCGCGCCGCCTGGGCCGGGACGGAGGGCATGCAGGCGGCCCAGCCGACCTCTCAGGCCGCGCCGCCCGTGCAGCAGCCCACGTTCGAGCAGACGCTCGCGAGCATCGCGAAGAAGCAGGCATCGCTCTCCGCCCGGTGGAGCAAGGCGGACACGAAGCAGGAGCGGGAGGCCGTCAGGAAGGAGGCACGCGCCTTCGTGACGGAAGCGATCGTGGAAAGCATCTTCCCGGCCTGGATGGGCACACCCTGGACGATGTACGCGGTCAAGGACGGCCTCAAGCCCGACGCCCTGTACCCCGGAGAGGAGGGAAAAGGCGTCTCGTGCAGCTACTTCATCGCGTCGATCCTCACGAACGCGGGGCTGAGGCTCGAGAGCCGGAGCGCGTTCGCGGGCGCCATCGCGCTCCACATCCAGAGATCGCTCGCTCCGGACGAGGAGGACCTGCACCGCTACTGGAACGTCACCCCGGCGGAGTTCGAGGACAGGCTCGTCGCTCTCGGCGAGGGCCTTTACATCGTTGGACTGAACTGCCACGTCGGCTTCATCGTCGTGGAAGGTGGTGAGGCGAGATTCGTCCACTCGAGCTACGTCGACCCGTTCGAGGTCGTGGACGAGAAGGTGGACGCGTCCGAGGCGATCGCGAATTCCGAGAAATCGGGATACGTGGTGACCACCCTGTTCAAGGACGACAGGTTGATCGAGCACTGGCTGGAAGGCAAGGAGGTTGCCTTCCAGAAGCCCTGAGTTGATTCCCACCGCTTGCTAGAACCAATTCCGGCCTTAAATACACAGTGTATTTCGGGAAACAAGGATCCTCTCGAGGCCCCGAAACGTAATAATAGTAACGTATTTTGAATTTCTGGAGTTCGCCGCACGACTTACTGTATATAGAAGCTGGTGTAATGTCCCATGAAATCGAGGCGCAACATAGTGAGTATTTACGCGGGCGCGACCATCGCCCTCGTGGCCGCTCTCGCGCCTGCCTGGGGATGCGCCCGCAATGGCATGGCACAGATCCGCACCTCCGGGACGATCGTGGAGCAGGACTACGTTTCCGTGGAGGTCATCGAGGAGCCCTCGCTCAGGACCAAGGTCATCCTGCCCATCCCCCGGAATCCCTACGGGGATGACGGGGATTGCCCGTGCGTCTGCGCGACGGGCTGCGTGGCCGACGCATCGGAGCTCCGGGCGCTCATCGCGAAGCTCACGCTCAAGGCCACGAGGCGCGCCGACGCCTCGGCCGCTGCCCTGCTCAAGGCCGGTGACGGCATCCTCGCGCACGAGAACTGGGCGGAAGTGGTCACGAGCACGATGGACCTCCTCAACCACCCGACCATCGTCATCGTCCCCCTGCCGGGAGGCAAGCTCAAGAAGGTGAGCCTCGAGAAGCTCGGCACCATCGATTTGAGCACAACGCAGATCTTCTCCATCAAGAACAAGATCGAAGGCAAGATGCAATCGGCACTCACCGTCAACATGATCGCGAATGGCATCCCCAAGAAGGACGCCAAGAAGTTCTCCAAGAAGATCATGCAGGTCTACATGTACAAGTTGCTCGCCCCATCGGACTGAGGGTCCGGCCTTCACTCGGGAACCCCCCGAACAAACGTTGACTTCGGGGGCCAGTACAACGAGTATCTGTGCCCGGAAAGCTCGGAAGCCGATGAACCACAACGTGACCAAGATGCCCGTGGATTTCGATCCCGTCCGCATGCTGCGGCTCGTGAGCCGCACGTTCGCGCTGGGCATCGAGCAGCTGCCCGACGAGCTCCGCGAGCCCATCACGATAGCCTACCTCATGCTCCGCGTCTCCGACTACCTCGAGGACAACGAGGTGATGGAGCCGGAGCTCAAGGTGGAGCTCCTGCACGTCTGGGTGGACGTCATGCGCGACGAGGCTCCGGTCGAGGCGCTCACGAGCCGGCTGGACGACTCCGACCCGGAAGATGCCGAGGCCGAGGTGGCCCGCAACGCCGACGCCGTGCTGAAGCGGCTTCACGACCTGCCGGGCGAGGTGCAGGAGCACATCCTGGGAGAGGTGATCCAGTCCACGCTGGGCATGGCCAGGTGGCAGGCCCGCGGACCCGTCATCCCCACAGAGGACGACCTGGACGACTACATGTTCGAGGTCGCGGGTCGCGTGGGCCTCATGTTGACGCGCATCTTCGGATGGTACGCCAGGCCCATCGAGGACCTGGGCGAGGAGCTCATGCCCCTGGCGCGCGAGTTCGGGCTCGCCCTCCAGACGGTCAACATCGTGCGCAACATGCGGGAGGACTTCGAGCGGGGGTGGATCTTCGCGCCGGAGAGCTTCTGCAAGAGGGCCGGGCTCACGCGGCAGGATCTCTTCCGCCCGGACAACGTCGACAGGGCGCTCGAGGTGGTGGGCATGCTGGCGGACAAGGCGGAGCGGCACTCCCGCATGGCCCTGGCCTACGTCAAGATGATCCCGGGCAGGTACCACAGGATCCGCCTCTTCTGCCTCTGGCCGCTGCTCTTCGCCATGCGCACGCTCGCCATCAGCCGCGGCAACAGCAACGTCCTCGAGAACGAGGCCAAGATCTCCCGGGAGGACGTCATGAGGATCATCGCGGACACGAAGTCCTGGGATGGGTCCTACGGCTGGCTCGACACCTACCTGGAGAGCCTGAAAACAGGATAGGCTCCGCCTCCGCCCCAGCATCACATCCGGAACTTCCCCTCGCCTCCCGGTGTCACATTCCCTGACGGGGCGCACGCACGACAGGGGAGGTGGATCATGGTGCTCACGCGGCAAGTGATCCCGGCCGTCCTCGTCGCCGCAGCCCTGGCTGCAGCGACGCCGGCGCGGGCGGACACGTCAGGCGGCCTCATGGCCGACACGCGGCTGTTCAAGCCGGCGGTGGATTCCAAGGGGCTGTTCACGGTCAACGCGTCGCCGATCCTGCCCCACCTCGGGGTCAGCTTCGGGCTCGTGCTCGACTACGCGAACTCCGTGTTCAGCCTCTCGCCGGATCCCGGCATCCGCCAGGGAGACGACCCCTCGATCATCGCAAACTCCGTCTGGGGCACGCTCCACTTCAACATCGGGCTCGCGAACGCGCTCGTGCTCGGCCTGCAGGTTCCCGTGGGCGTCCTGGGAGGACAGAGCATCGAGCACGCCGACACGTCGGACCCGCCCGACGGGATCCCCGAGACGGGCATCGACATCTCGGGCGGCGACTTCACGAGCGGCTACGAGAGCCAGGGCCTGGGAAACGTGGCCCTGCACGCGAAGTTCCGCATCCTGCGCGTGGAGCACATGCCCGTGGGACTCGCCGCGGTCGTGCAGGTCGGACTGCCCACCGTGGCGGGCCGGGACAGGACGTTCATGGGCGACCCCTACGGCTCGCTCACGGTCCTGGGAGTGGTGGACAGGTGGTTCGGCCGCCGGGTCAAGCTCGCGCTGAACCTCGGGTTCAAGATGAGCTTCGGGGCGCTCGCGGGCAAGGGCCTCACGCTCGAGAACCTGCCCGGCCGTCACGAGACGTTCACGTACGGGCACTCCCTCCTGTGGGGTCTGGGCGCGGCCTTCGGGTTGATCCCGAATTCCCTCGATCTGATCCTCGAGTACACGGGGAGCATGATCGTCACCCACCCGGACATCAGGCATGCGCCCATGGAGGTCGACGCCGGGTTCAAGATCTTCGTCGAGCGAAACTCCTACCTTTGCCTCGGGGCGGGGTTCGGCGGCGTCAAGGGGCTCGACAGGGGATACGCCGCGCCCTCGTGGAGGATCTTCGCGGCCTTCATCTTCGAGCCGTCCATCGGCGACCGGGACGCGGACGGGCTCAACGACGACATCGACCAGTGCCCCGACGATCCCGAGGACAGGGACGCATTCGAGGACCTGGACGGGTGCCCCGATCCGGACAACGACCGGGACCAGATCCTGGACGTGGACGACGACTGCCCGAACGTGCCCGAGGACCGTGACGGGGATGCGGACAAGGACGGGTGTCCCGAGGGGGCGGAGGGTGACCGGGACGGAGACGGCATCCTCGACGACGTTGACGCGTGCCCGGACGATCCGGAGGATCTGGACGGGTTCGAGGACCAGGAGGGATGCCCCGACCCGGACAACGACATGGACGGGATCCTCGACGTGGACGACCTGTGCCCGGACGACCCCGAGGACCCGGACGGCTGGGAGGACATCAACGGCTGCCCGGACCCGGACAACGACGCGGACAGGATCCTGGACGTGGACGACGACTGCCCGAACGATCCCGAGATCTACAACGGGTTCGAGGACGAGAACGGCTGCCCGGACGCCTGGATCGTCAAGTACGGCCCCGGCGGCATCGACATCTTCGAGAAGATCCTCTTCGAGACCGACAGCGCCGAGATCAAGACCGAGAGCCACGCCCTTCTCGACGCCGTGGCGGCCACGATCAAGGGCAATCCGCAGATCGTGCACGTGCAGGTGCAGGGCCACGCGGACGAGAGGGCGCCCAACGACTACAACATCCAGCTGACGCTGGAGAGGGCCACGGCGGTGGTCAAGCACCTCGTGGACGCGGGCGTGCCCGACGAGGTGCTCTCGGCGGCCGGCTACGGCGAGGAGTGCCCGCTGAACGCGGCGCACGGCAAGAAGGCCTGGGACGAGAACCGCCGGGTGGAGTTCAGGGTGCTCGAGACCACGGACGGGTGCACGGGCGTTGCCGTCACGTGCGAGAAGGCCGTCAAGCTCGGACTGGTGCCTCCCGGGGACGAGAAGTACCTGCCCGGCGGCGGCACCTGCAAGTAGCGCCACACACTGTCATCAAATGTCATCAATTGTCCCGCGGTGGAATCCCGGGCCCCGCCCGGCCGTTCAAGTAGGGAAGAAAAGGAGAAGAGCCATGACGGGACAATCCACACGCATGTTGCTCATCACGACGCTGACCTCGGCAGTCCTCTCGTGCTCGGCGTTGCAGGACACCGCGTCGGCCGTTTCGGCCCCGGAGGAGGCGGAGAAGAGCGCGACATTCGAGGCGGCGGACATCTCGGAAGGAGACGTGCTCGCGCGCAAGGTGGACGGGGCGGTGGCGGCGGGCCCGTCCATGGGCGACCTCTCGAGCCAGACGCTGCTCATCGTGACCACCGACATGGATCTCGAGGTGGAGGCCTTCGACGAGGCGCTTGACTCCATCAAGGAGATCGCCAGGCAGGCCGGCGGACGCATCGCCTCCTCGAGTTCGCGGCGCGACGACGAGGGGCTCATGTCCGGGACCATCGAGGTGAAGATCCCGGCCAAGGGCTACGGCGGGGCGCTCGACGAGATCGCGGATCTGGGCGAGGTGCAGGACATGCGCGAGACGAGTCAGGACGTGACCGAGGAGTACGTGGATCTCGAGGCCAGGCTGGACAACAGCCTCAAGCTCGAGCAGCGGATCCTGGGCCTGCTCGCCGAGTCCACGGGCACGATCGACGACGTCCTGCACGTGGAGAAGGAGCTCGCCTCCGTGCGCGAGAACATCGAGAGGCTCGAGGGCCGCAGGCGCTACCTCGAGAGCCGCATCTCCATGAGCACGATCACGGTGGATCTTCACGAGAAGGGGGCCGCGCGCGGCGGCGATCCCACGGCCGGCCAGGTCTTCGGCCGGATCATGAACAAGGTGGGCGTGGTGTTCGTGGGCTCGGTGGGCGTGCTCATCACGTTCGTGGTGGCCGTGGCGCCCTGGGCCGTGGCGGCGGGCCTGCTCGCGCTCGTGATCGTATTGCTCGTCAGGATCGCCCACCGCAAGAAACCCGCCCCGGTCGTCCCTGCCGCCTAGCCACCCGTGGCCCTGACCGTCCGTGGCCCTGAGCCTGTTATACAGGCCCCCCCTCAGCTACGACCGCAGCACTTCTTGTACTTCTTGCCGCTCCCGCACGGGCAGGGATCGTTGCGGCCCACCTTGGACTCGGGTCTGACGTAGGTCTCCGCACCGCCGCGCTTTCCGTCCACGAAGTACCACACCTCCTCCTTCCTCCTGAACTCCGCCACCTCGTGGTGCTCCACGTCCTCGCCGTCGCGGCTGTAGCGGGCCACGAACTCGACGATGCCCCTGTCGTCGTCCGGACCGCCGGCCTCGGTCGAGAGCACCTCCAGGCCGGTCCAGGTGGAGTTCTCGGCCCAGGCCTTCGTGGCCCTCGCGTCCACCTCCCTGCGCCGGCTCGGGTACGTGGTCTCCTTGAGGTAGTCGATCTCCGCCAAGGAGTAGGCCGCGTAGCGCGACCGCATGAGCTCCTCCGCCGTCCCCGCCTTCCTCTCGCCGCGGATCAGCGGCCCGCAGCACTCGTCGAACTCCCTCCCCGATGTGCACGGACAGTCCGCCATGACGCCCTCCGGTTCATGAATGGATACGATTGCAGGCCGCGCCAGTCAAGGGCGTGGCAACGCCTCGAGGAAGCCTCCCACCGCGGCGGCGGGATCCTGTGCACCGAAGATGGCCGTGACCGCCGCCACGCCGTGGCACCCCGCGCGGATCATCTCCCCGATCCGCTCCGGGATGATGCCGCCGATCCCGTAGACCGGCACGCGGCTCGCGCTCACGAGAGAGGCGAACTGATCGAACGAGGGCATCGCCGTCTCCTTGAGGGTCGAGGAGTAGGGAGACGATACGCCGAGGTAGGAGATCTGCTCCGGGCCCCAGGCACGCACGCGGTCCATGCTGTCGTACGCGGACACGCCCACGATGGCATCCGGCCCGAGCAGGCTGCGCGCATGCTCGACCGCGGGATCGTGCTCGCCCAGGTGGACGCCGTCGGCGTTGATCTCGGCGGCGAGCTCCGGGTGGTCGTTGATGACGAGCAGGGCCTTTGCCCTGCCGGTCATGGACCTGAGGGTGCGGCCGAGGCGCAGCCGCTCGTCCGGGCTCGACGTCTTGAACCGCACCTGCAGGAGCCTCACGCCCGCGTCGAGGACGCGCTGGACTCCCTCGAGCAGCAGGTCGTCGGGCAGGACGCTCTCGTCCGTGATCGCGTACAGTCGTGGAAGCGTCATCACGATCCACCCACTAGGCCATTGCGGACCGGCTTGCAACCACCGGCCCCTACAAACCTCGGCGCAGGACTGCTAGGATGCTCCCGCATGAGGATCACGCTCAACGACGAGCCGGTGGAGGCGGACGAGGGCTCGAGCATCTCATCCGTGCTCGCCCTGCGCGGGATCCCGCTCGAGAACTCGGCCGTGGAGAGGAACGGCGAGATCGTCGAGCGCGACCGGCTGGGCGACGCCGTGCAGGACGGGGACCGGATCATCATTGTCAGATTCGTGGGAGGGGGTTAGAACTCCTCCGACCGGCAATGCAGGAAAGCAGGGACAGCACGGACGATCTCGTCATCGCGGGCAGGCGCTTCACATCGCGCCTCCTGCTCGGGACGGGCAAGTTCCCGAACCCGCGGACCATGGCCTCGGCCATCGATGCGTCCGGCACGGGGATCGTGACCGTGGCGCTCAGGCGCGTCGACCTGGACGATCCGGCCGACTCGATGATGTCTCACCTCGACGCGTCGAGATACCTGATCCTGCCCAACACCTCGGGGGCCCGCGACGCCGAGGAGGCAGTGCGCGTCGCGAAACTCGCGCGCGCGGCCGGAGGCTTCGACTGGATCAAGCTCGAGGTGACGCCCGAGCCCAACTACCTGCTGCCCGACCCCGTGGAGACGCTCAGGGCGGCGGTCATGCTGATCGACGCGGGATTCACGGTCCTGCCCTACATGAACGCGGACCCGATCCTCGCCAGGAGGCTCGAGGAGGCGGGCTGCGCCACGCTCATGCCGCTGGGCGCGCCGATCGGCACCTCGAGGGGGTTCAAGACGCGGGATCTCGTCGCGATCATCATCGAGCAGGCCTCCGTGCCGGTGGTGGTGGACGCCGGGCTCGGCCTGCCCTCGCACGCCTCGGCGGCGATGGAGATGGGCGCCGACGCGGTCCTGGTCAACACCGCGATCGCCATCGCGGGCGACCCGGTGGCCATGGCCCACGCGTTCGCGGGCGGCGTCCGGGCGGGACGCGAGGCGTTCCTGGCGGGGGCGGGAGGCACGTCCTCGCTCGCGCAGGCATCCAGCCCGCTGGGAGGCCAGGTGCGCGGGGACTAGAGTGCCGTTCTCCGATCAGATCGCGCCGCTGCGGTTCGAGGCGCTCGCGGAGCGCATCGCCGACGCGACGCCCGCACAGGTGGAGATCGCCCTGTCCCGCGAGCGGCCCGGCCCCGGGGACCTCGCGGCCCTCGTCTCGCCGGCGGCCGTGCCGTCGCTGCAGATCATCAAGGAACGCGCCGGGGCCATCACGACGCAGCGCTTCGGCCGGGTGGTGAACCTCTACGCCCCGCTCTACCTCTCGAACAGGTGCACCAACCACTGCGCGTACTGCGGCTTCACCTCGGGCTCCGACATCGAGCGGAGCGACCTCTCGGTCGAGGAGGCCGTCGAGAACGCGTCCATCCTCGTCGAGGAGGGATTCCGGCACGTGCTCCTCGTCACGGGCGAGGATCCGGGACGCTACGGGGTCGATGACATCGAGAAGGTCGTCACGGCGATCGGCGGGATGTTCCACTCGATCTCCATCGAGGTGTTCCCCATGACGGCCGACGATTACGCCCGCCTCGAGCGGGCGGGCGTGGACGGGCTGACGCTCTACCAGGAGACGTACGACCCGGGCTGCTACGCGTCGATGCACCCGGCCGGTCCGAAGCGCGACTTCGCGGGGAGGCTCGAGGCCGTCGAGCGGGGCGGCGGGGCCGGGTTCCGGACGCTCGGCATCGGTGCGCTGCTGGGCCTGGCCCCCTGGAGGTGCGAGGCGGTGGCGATCGCCGCGCACGCACTGCACCTGTCGAGGAGGTTCTGGCGCAGCCGCATCGCCGTGAGCTTCCCCCGCATCGTGCCGGCGGGCCGCGGGTTCGACCCGCCCTGCCCCGTGATGGACGACGAGTTCGTGCACATGATGGCGGCCCTGAGGCTGGTGCTCCCGGACGCGGAGTTCGTGGTCTCCACGAGAGAGCCGGCCGCGCTCAGGGACCGGCTCGTGGGCCTGGCGGTCACGCGCATGAGCGCCGGATCGAAGACCGCGCCCGGTGCCTACGTCACTCGCGGGGCGGGCGAGCAGTTCTGCGTGGTGGACGACCGCACTCCGGCCGAGGTCGCGGACATGCTGGTGCGTCAGGGGTACGATCCCGTGTGGAAGGACTTCGACCGGACCCTGCGCGGCTGATCAGGGCGCCGCGGCGGTGCACCTGCCGTCCACGCAGCGGGTCATGATGTTCGTGGGACAGAGCATGTCGCACGAGGAGTACGGCAGCGCGGTGCGCGCATCGCCGAAATGGGCCTTGTTCACGGCCATGTAGCGGCAGCACTCGGTCTCCACGACGACGCACTCGCCGTCCGTGGCGCACTCGAGCCACTCGAGGTCGATCTTCACCTCGCCGAGCGTCTCGGGCGGCGGAGCCGCGGACAGGGTGACCGGCTTCGTCAGCGGGTCGTATCCCGACTGGTGCTCCGGCTCCGGCTCGTTCCACGCAGGCCCCGACTGCGGCTTGCTTCCCGCACACGAGACGAGTGCGGCAGCGAGCACGCAGGCCGCCGCGATAACCCTCGAAGTCTGCATCGCTGGACCTCCCGGGCCGATTACACACGATGAGCACCGATCCGGCAAGATGCGTCCGGAACGGGCATGTGTGGGGCACAGGGATTGGCCCATGCCCGGATATCGCCTATAAATAGGTGTCTGCAAGGAGACTCCCATGAGGAACACGTTCCTGATCCTCCTCATCGCGTTCCCGCTCGCGGCTTGCGGCGGGACGAACAAGGGCGACGAGGACGCCGACACGGACGCGGAGGACGCCGTGGACGTGACCGGTGACGAGGAGGGGGAGCCTCCCGAGCCCGTGGCGCCGCCGGCGCTCGAGGTCTCCCACGATCCCCTCGCCCTGACGGACCAGGCGCGCGAGGCGATCGACACGGTCCCTGACTGGCTGCAGGACGACCTGGCGATCAACCTCAACAAGGTCTTCGTCACGCACCAGACCGCGGTGGCGGAGGCGATCCTGGACGTCGCCGACCCGAACCTCATCGACGAGGTGGCCTTCGTGGCCGCCCACTCGAGCCCCGAGATGCTCGAGCACGGCCTGTTCTTCCCCGAGCTCCTCGAGCTCAACGCCCGCCTCATCTACGAGTACGACACCGTTCTCGACTATGTCGAGATCGTGGACGTGGGCACGCCCGGCGTCGATCCCGACTTCTACACCACGGCCACGTACCGCGTGGAGACCGAGGCGGGCACGGTGGAGGAGCGAACGATCGACCCGGACGATTACTACTGGTACGTGGTTCACCCCAGGCTCGAGGACGAGCTTCCCCTGTACGTGAACGGCTGGGCCTCGGGCACGGGCCTCAGGCCCGACATGGGCTGGTTCTGGCGGGAGTTCCTGTGGGACGCGGCGGCCGAGGACTGTCCCACGGACCGGACCTGCCCGCTGCTCAGCGAGTTCATGCCGGGCATCGAGGTCTTCAAGCGGGCGTCCGAGTCCACCGCGTACACGACCGACGGGCGAGACGAGGTCTACGCGTTCGTGAACGAGGTCCTCGACTGGGGGGCCGGCACGGAGCGGCCGATCCAGCCGAACCGCATCTATGTCCTCCACTGCGGCAACTGCGGCGAGTACGCCGACTTCACCGTCTCGAGCCTGCGCACGGCCCTCATCCCGGCGCGAAACTGCGGCGCCTCGTCGAACGACCACACCTGGGCCGAGTGGTTGTACCAGGACGTGGGGTGGCAGGGCTCTCTCGGATTCTACAGAAACGGCGTGCGCCGCGATCGCATCGACAACGACTGCGACGGTTTCGCCGACGACAGCCTGGACGACACGGACGAGGACGGCGACGGGGTCACCGTCGCGGGCGGCGACTGCAACGACACGCTCGACAGCGTCTACCCGGGCGCGACGGAGATCCAGAACGGCTGGGACGACGACTGCGACGGCGTGGCGGACACGGGATTCACGGACGCGGACCTGGACGGCGACGGGGACGGGTACTCCATCACCGCCGGCGATTGCGACGACACCGACGACGCGATCCATCCCACTGCAACGGAGGCCTCGAACGGTGTGGACGACGACTGCGACGGCACGGCCGACGAGGGCTACGACGCGGCCGACTCGGACGCGGACGGCTACACCATCGCGGCGGGTGACTGCAACGACAACGTGGACACGATCAACCCGGGCGCCACGGAGACGACGAACAGCATCGACGACGACTGCGACGGTACGGCCGACGACGGAACGGACACGGCAGACGCCGACTCGGACGGCCACACGATCGCCGCGGGCGACTGCGACGACACGAACGACGCCGTCCATCCGGGAGCCGTGGAGACGGCCAACGGCGTAGACGACGACTGCGACGGAGTGGCCGACGACGGGGCCGACGCGGCTGACGCCGACGCGGACGGGATCACCATCGCCGCGGGCGACTGCAACGACAACGTGGCGGCGATCCTCCCGGGCGCCACCGAGGTGGACAACGCCGTCGACGACAACTGCGACGGCGCCGCGGACGAGGGGCTCGCCGGCTCGGACCGCGACGGCGACGGGTTCACGATGGCCGAGGGCGACTGCAACGACCTGGCCGGCGGCACCAACCCGGACGCCATGGACCCGTTCCTGTCGAACAACCGCCTCTACGCCATCACCACGGCCCGGGGCGACTCGCTGGCGGGCATCGACCGCACGGAGGCGTACGCCACGCTCCCCTCGTACCTCGACATCGACGTCACCGACCGCACGGGCGCGCCCGTGGACGGGGCGCTCGTCACCATCTACGGCACGTGGGCCGTGTACGGCCGCCCCGATCAGTGGGCTGTGGCGAGCGAGCTCACGACCGACATCACGGGCAAGGCCCTGATCACGGTGGGCGAGTACAACCCCTACGGCTACTCCGTCGTCTCGGCCGTGGGCGACAACCCCGGCGCCGGGTACCTCAACCCGGGAGTGGATGAGACCACGCCATACGAGACGCACGACATCATCACGAACGTGCCCGGCACCATGCCGGTCAATCCGAGTGCCACAGAAGCGGAGCTGACGGGCGGCGCCGACGCCGAGGTGACGCTGGACGTGTCGTTCGCGATCGAGAGCTACCGCATCGAAGGCGACGGCAGGCTGTTCGGATCGTTCTCGCAGGAGAAGGACGGAGGCCACGTGGACGCCTTCCTGCTCGACCAGGACAACTACACGCACTACCAGATGAACGACGCGTTCGAGGCCATCGTGGTGGACCTCGACGCCGAGAACGGGACATTCGTCGAGGACCTGCCGCGCACGCAAGACTGGATCCTCGTCCTCTCCAACACCTCGTTCACCCGCTCCACCATGGTCGGCTCGGTCACGGTCAACGCCTCGCCGCCGGGAGACATCACCTGGACCGCGGACGTGCCCGAGCTGCACGTCCGAGTGCGCATCCCGCCCGGCGAGCACGTCGCCGTCACCCTGACGCCCTAGCTCCACGGCCCTGACCGTCCGTGGCCCTGACCGTCCGTGGCCCTGAGCCCCTACAGGACGAGCTGGATCCCCAGTCCGCCTCCCGTCACGCGCCCGTCGTGCACGACCGGCGCCACGAGGATCTGCCACGGCATGCTCTCCCCGCCCCTGACCCGCTTCCACACGAGGTCGCCGACCAGGTTGACCGAACGCGTCATCAGCCGCCCCAGGCCCGAGCGCCACGACAGCGAGTACTCGTCCTCCGCGCGCTGGAAGCAGGCCCGGCCAGCCTCGGGGTCGAACGGGTTGCACGAAGACGAGACGGCGGCGGCGATCATGAACACGGACATGGCGGCCATGTTCAGCCTCAGTGCGTAGGAGACGAGGTGCTGGGAGTCCCCGCCGCTCCCTGCATTGTGCAGGGCCGCCTCGGACGCGGCCGCCCACTCGAACGCGACCCATCCCGCGAGCGCCACCACCGGAACGGGCAGGTAGCTCGAGCCGTCTGCCAGGCCAGTGAACACGCCCGTCATGACCCACGTCATGAGAAGCCCGAGCCTGAAGCTCCAGTGCCTGGCGGCATGGTCGGTCTCGAGCGCAACGCCGGTGCCCAGGATCAGGGCCGCCGCACCGCGTGACTCCTGCACGAACGTGCCGGACTCGGCCCGTGCGGGACGCGAGAGCGTCACGAGCAGCGCGAGGACCAGGGCGGCGAGGAATGTGGTTCGAGTCGACACACGCACATATCGGGCCGGCTGTGCGCGGGGCAACCCGAGCGGGGCCGGGCGGAAGGTGCGGGTCGTCTCAGGAATTTCTCATGCACTAACGAGTCCTCGAGCAGCAACGGAATGCCGAACGCACCGCGGATCGTCAGCGTTTCACTCGCAGAACGACAGGTAGTTGATGAAGATCTGGGAGGTGCCACCTCTGAAGTCCTGCCACGTCAGTGCCATCTCGCTTCCCGTCCAGGACATGCTGGGCACGGTGGAGTTGGACGAGGCTGTCGTGACACGCAGCTCCACGCTCGTGGGCACGCCCGTGGGATCGAGCCTGACGTAGTAGAGCTCCTCGTTGCCGTCCCTGTCGTCCTCCCACGCCAAGTGGAACTGGCTCGACGCCCAGACGAGCTCGGGGAAGTTCGCGCTGCTCGTGCTGCTCGTCACGCGGATGTCAGAGCCGATCCTGGTTCCCGCGCCATCGAGCCGGACGAGGTACACCTCACCGAAGGAGTGCCTGAAATCGATCCAGGCAAGGCCGTACTCGCTGCCCGTCCAGACCAGGGAGGGCCGCCGGGACGTGGCCACGTCCGTCGTGATCCTGATGTCGGAGCCCACCACGGTGCCGTCGCCGG
Source organism: Deltaproteobacteria bacterium (assembly GCA_019310245.1). Lineage (GTDB taxonomy): Bacteria > Myxococcota_A > Polyangia > DRWM01 > DRWM01 > JAFDER01. Next base: position 6,750 of record JAFDER010000064.1, on the reverse strand, counting down.
CAAGGCGGTTGAAGTAGACCTGCTGGCCGCTGTCGCGCAGATCGGTCCAGGCCACGCCATACTCGCTCCCCGACCAGGTCAGCGACGGATTGTAGCTGTTGCCCGTGCCCGCGGACACGGCCACATCGGAGCCGATCTTCACGCCTGTCTCGTCGATCCGGGCGAAGAAGATCTCCATGTCGGTGCCCCTCTCGTCGTACCAGCTCACCCCGAACTCGCTTCCCGACCATGCGATGGACGGAGCCGCGGCCGAGACCCCGGAGCTCGAGATCTGCGTCTCCGTGCTGTCCTCCGTCCCACCCGCGAGCAGGAGGACGAAGTAGATCTCCGAACTCCCACCCCGGCTGTCGAACCAGCTCAAGCCGGTCCTGCTGCCGTTCCAGACCATGGCGGGATCCATGGACGTGCCCGTATCGGCGGTGATCCGACTGGTCCGGCCGCCGGAAGGTCCCGTGAGCGGAACGTTCCAGTAGAAGAGATCGTCGACCTCGGGGGTCACGCCGGTGTCCAGGAACTGCCAGCACACGGCCGTCTGGTCGCCGACCCAGACGCTGTCATGCGTCACCCCCGTGGCAACGACCGCGTCCGTGAGCCTCGGTGCGGGGCCGTCGGCCCAGCCGTTGCAGTTCTGATCGATCCCGTCGGCGCAGACCTCCGTGGCACCCGGGTAAGAGTCGGGATCCGTGTCGTCGCAGTCCGTGCCGCCCGTGCACGTCGCGTCCAGGACGGTGTCCCCGTCGTCGTCCGCTCCCCCGTCCGCCCACGAGCCGTCGCAGTCGTTGTCCACCTCGTCGCAGATCTCGGCCGCGCCGGGGTGGGCCCGGATGTCCGAGTCGTCGCAGTCCACCTCGGCCCCCTCGGCCACGCACGTCTCGTTCGCGTACCCGTCGCCGTCCAGGTCCTCGACCGAGGACATCCGGCTGTCGCAGTTCGTGTCCACGCCGTCGCAGTCCACCTCGGCGATCCCGAAGCGCACGTCGGGGTCCTCGTCGTCGCAGTCGCTGCCGAAGCACTCCTGCCTGTCCTGCCCGTCGCCGTCGTTGTCGCTGTCCGGGTTGCCGTTGCAGTCGTGATCCAGGTCCGAGCAGTCCACCAGCGTGGAGCCGGGGAAGGCATCGGCATCGCTGTCGTCGCAGTCGTCGCCTCCCGTGCACTCGTCGGTGACGTATCCGTCCTCGTCCTCGTCCAGGTCCGGCATGGTGTCGCAGTCGAAGTCGTCGCCGTCCTCGCACCCGGCCAGCGCGCCCGGGTGGATGGCATCGTCCGCGTCGTCGCAGTCGCTGCCGCCACACTCCGTTCCGTCGACCTCTGCCGCAGGGTAGCCGTCCTCGTCCGCGTCGGCGGGCTCGTTCTCGCACACGTCGTCGTCGACGATGCACGAGTCCGCGGTACAGGGATCGCCGTCGTCGCAGTCCTCGTCGGTGGAACACACGCGCTCGTCCACGGTGTCCGCCGCACCGTCATCGACGACCTCCTCGACCGCCTCTTCCGGTATGTCGCCGGCGTCGGGGTCCGACCCGCCGCCGGAGCCGCAGGCCGCCGCGATCAGAACGAGGAACAAGAGCAGGTTCTTCATCGTCTCCCTCCTGGAGTAGGGAAAGCATATCTCCATTACACGTCAGGTCAACTCGTCATTCTTGTCCATCGGGATGTCTGCGGATAGAGTCGACGGACGCTCATGGAGGACACATGCGCCGCACGACACTTGTACTGATCCCGCTCCTGCTCTCCTGCGGCGGGCAGAGGCTTCACGGTCCCGCGGGTGCCGGGGGCTCGGCTTGCGAGGCATCGCAGGAGCCGCTGGCGATCTCGCTCCAGGCCGTGAAGGGCCCGGGGCTCGCGGCGGCGATGTCGAACTGCTCGGGCTCGGACCAGACGCTCCTGCACGACTCACACCTGCAGGCCTGCAGGCTGGTGCTCGTGGACGAGGCGGGGCAGGAGGTCGAGAGCTTCGACACGCGGATGGTGATGAAGTTCGACAACAGGCCCCACGAGTACCTGTTCCAGAGCCTCGCGCCGGGAGACGGGATCGTCCTGCACGAGGAAAGGTTCGACAGGCGTGACGGGGGAGGATGGGAGCTGGGCTGGGGCCCGTACTCGTTCAGGAAGATCGCGCCGGGCACGTACACCGCACACGTGGAGTGGACCAGCACGCTCGACGCCTGGTCCGTCGAGGAGACGGGCCTGCTCGAGACAATAGAGGGGATCTGGACGGGCAGCGTCCGCTCGAACGAGGTGGAGATCACGCTTCGCTGAGGACGGGCCTCGCCCGGCCCTTCATCCACCGCATGGATCGCAGGCACCCTCTTGGGTACACTGGGCGGCGACCATGGACGGCAAAGACTCCTGGACGAGATGGCTGCCCAGCAGACGCACGTCGCTGCTCGTCCTGGAGCACCTGATCGTCTTCTCCTGCGCGCTCGCGCTCATCCACCGCGCGTCGGGACAGAGCCCCGTCCTGCTCTACGACACGTCCCTGGAGGAGGCCTTCGTCCAGTCGTGCAGGCAGCTCGGACTCTGCCCCCTGTTCGGCAGTCCGACCAACCTGTCCGGCTTCTGGCAGGGGGGAGCCTGGATCTACCTGCGCACGTTCCTCGACTGGCTGGGCCTCGGACCCCAGGGCGTCCACGTGCTCGTCCAGGCCCTCGATGCGGCGGCGATCACGCTGATCGCCCTGTGCGGATCCATGCTGAGGGGCCGGAGCACCGGATGGGCCGCGGCGCTCGTCGCCGCGGGCATCTTGCTGAGCTCGGACATCATGATCGGGGGGCTGCACAACAGCCGCTTCATCTTCTTCCCCGCCAGCCTCTGCACCACGCTCCTCGTCGCCTCGTCGAGAACCCGGAGCGTCCTGCCGCTCGTGCTGGCAGCCGTCACCGCCGCCGTGGTCTCCAACGTCCACGCGGCCTGCCTGCCTCTGGTCCTCTCGGTCGCCCTCGTGGCCAGCCTGCGGTCGAGGCGCAGGGTGCTCGCGGCCGCGGCCTGGGGAGCCGGGACGCTATCCGTGATGTTCCTGCTCTCCCCGGGCATGTGGTCGCACCAGCTAGCCTCCCTCTTCCGCCCGGGCGGCGTGCTCCTGCAGCCTTCCCTCGGATCGATGTCCGGCCCGGGCGTCTTCGAGATCGCGGCCGTCCTCGCGGCCGCCGTGCTCGTGGTGGCGTGGACGCGAGGACCCGTGTCCGGGTCACGCCTGCCCCTGCTCAAGACCCTCCTGGCCGTCCTGCTGCCAGGGCTCGTCATCTACGCATCGGCCGAGATGCTCGTGCAGGTCACCCGGGCCGAGAGGTACTCGGTCTACCTCGTCCCGGCGTTCTCCCTCGCGCTCGTCGCCGCCTGCGCGTGGCTTCTCGAGCGAATCGCACCACTTGCCGGCAGGATCCGCACGACCGGCTGGATGAGGCAGGCGATCTCGTTCCTGGCCCTAGCGGCGGCGCTCGCCTGGATCGTCTTCCACGCACAGCCGAAAAGCGGGCACGATCTGCGCTTCAGGGACATGTGGGAGATCAAGCAGTACCTGCACGCGCTCGGCTGGAGCCTGGAGGATCAGTACCGGCACGTCAAAAGCCCCCGGCAGCACGCCCTGGTCTCCTCGCTGATGGTCTATTCGCCCTTCGAGTCATCAGGACCCGACGTGGGAGACGAGGGGCGAAACGTCTACGTCTTCAAGGCCGCGGAGTCCCGGATGCCCGCCGCTCTGCCCGATCACTGGACTGCCTCTCCCCGGGCCGAGGGCATGGTCATGGTCACTGTGCTCTCGCCGACCTGGATGGACTGGAGCTCCTTCCAGGTGTGCCGGGAGCAGGAGGGCGGGACGCACTGCAGGGACAGCGGCCTGCACCTGGCGCGGCGCGGGTACATGGACGTGATGGGACCCATGCCCGGGCTCAGGGGTGAGGGACGTGCCCGGGGCGCGAGCGTCCAGGTCCGGTTCTCGGTCCGGATTCCTCCAGGCGCCCGCGAGCACGTGATCCTCTTCCCCGAGATCCTGTACGCGTGCCGGGGCCGGGTCGCGTCGGTTCCAGCCGGGTCCACGATCGCGGACGGAGGCAGGCAGGCGCACCTCGTCACCGGCAGTGATCCGGTGGACGGGACGCTCGTCCTCGAGTGGAGGCCGGGAAGCACCGACTGCCCGGAGTACACATTCCAGGGCATGGTGCCCTTCTTCATCGAGGCCGAGCCCGAGACCGCCGCTCTCATGCAGAGCCTGCTCGAAGGGGGTCTCTGAGATGCGCAGGGCGGCCACGTGTGCTCTCTGGCTCTGCGCGCTCGCCCTGCCGCTCGAGGCATCCGCGCAATCCGAGGTGCGATACTGCCTGCCGGCGGCTGCGGCCCCCGAGCTCGAGCGGATCATGGAGGAGCACGACGTGGAGGCGCACCTGGGGTCCGGATGGATCTACGGCGACGCGCAGATCTCCCCCGACACGGTCACCATCCCGGTGCTGCACGACGAGGAGCCTGCGGCCCTCATCACGCTGACGCGTCCGCGCTCCGGCGAGACCGGGCGCTGGTTCTGCCACGAGGTATGGGTCGCGCGGCCGGCCTCGCCGCAGGTCGAGACAACGCTCATCGAGGTGGCCGACCGGATCGATCGCGGCTTCGCACGCACGCCCTGGACCGCGAAGTGCGGCGGGGCGGGATCCGATGAGATCGTCTGCGGCTTCTGCGGCCCGCAGACCCGGGACTGGCCGCTGCACATGACCAGGAGGCCGTGGATCCCCCTGCTCCTCGGAGCCCTCGTCGCCCTCTCCATCCTCCTCGGGATCGTCGTCGCGCTGGGCCACATGGGCGCACAGATCCGGCGCGCGGGCTGATCAGTCCAGGACGCAGCGGACCGAAAGCGCCCAGTCCTTGGGGAAGGTGTTCCACCGGCCGACTGTGGTGGCAACGGATCCCAGGCAGCGCCGCCAGGCCATTGTCCCGAACTCGGTCGACGAGTACATGTACTCGTACTGGGTGAGGAGCTGGAACGTGGCGCCGGTGTAACGTCCCGACATGAGCGCATCGTACCCAGACGACCCGCCCGGCTTGAGCGCCGTCCCCACTCCCACCCCACGCCAGGTGTTGGTCAGGTCGGCCTCTGTGGGCGTCATCCCGAGGTGGATCTCGAGCACCTTCCACTCCTCGTCGCTGGGCACGTGCCAGCCGGCAGGGCAGATGCCCCGCGTGGTCGAGGGGTTCCCCGCGTCCGAGGGGCCGTAGTCCATCATCTCGTCCCACTGGTACATGCCGCCGTACGCGTCGCAGTTGAGGGAATCGTCGTCGTAGCAGTACTTCTCGAGCACGCCGTTGTCGAGCTGGGCGGTCGTGCCGGCGATCATGGAGCCCACGTCGAGGTTCTCGGTCATCCAGCATTGGGTGCCGATGAGCGCCGTGGCGTACGTCCGACCATCGCGCGCGTCGGTGAGCGGGTCCCCGCACAGGAACGACGAGCCACCGTCGTCACCAGCGCCGGTGTCCGTACCGTCATCCACCTCGGGATCCCCGATCTCTGCGTCGTTCACGTCGGCATCTGCGGCCACGTCAAGGTCCGCATCCGGCTCCCCGATCTCTGCGTCGTCCACGTCGGCATCTGCGGCCACGTCCAGGTCCGCATCCGGCTCTCCGGGATCGTCCTCCACCACGTCGAGCACGACCTCGCTGCCCGTGTCCCCTGAAACGTCCCCAGGAGAATCGGGAACGATGCAGGGGTTGTCCTCCTCCACCACATCGACCGGCGCGTCCGGTTCGACGGGCAGGTCGGTGGTGGCATCCGGCACGTCCGGCTCGTCCACGTCGAAGTCCGTGGCCAGGTCGCCCACATCCGCCGCGTCCTCGCCGGCGTCGTCACCAGCGTCGTCCCTGCCATGGCTGGCACGGCAACCCGCGAATGCGACGAGCGAGACGAACAGGACCCCACGTGCGAGAGAGCTCATCACGAAGAGGGTACATCGGGGATCGCGAGGCGTCGAGCGGATGCAGCTGGTGCGGTGATCGGAAGGTCAGAGCATTCGTGGCGGATGGCCTTCGTTGCGACTTCTGCTATGTTCTTCCCGGTTGAACGGATGGCCCAGCAGGGGCTCGAGGTATTCGATGAGATGCTCACGCAGGGTTGATGGATGGCGAGCGGGCACAACTCTCTTCGTTGCGACGGTACTCTCGCTCGCGGGATGCCCCGGGAACAAGGACACCGGGCCGGACTACCCTGACAGCCCGTACGAGGCCGTGGACCTGTTCGTGGGCACCGGCGGGAACGGCTACGGCGTTGGCAGCGCCCTTCCCGGAGCGACGATGCCCTACGGGATGGTGAAGCTGAGCCCGGACACCTCGGAGGTGAGCGGTCCGCAGGTCGCGTTCAGCCACTGCGGCGGCTACGCCTTCAACGATGCGACGATCGTCGGGTTCAGCCACACCCACATGCACGGCATCGGCGTGCCCGGATACGGGAGCGTGCTCTTCATGCCGTCGGTGGGCTTCGACCCGGCGGGCATCGAGGGCAACCGCTTCCGGGAGAGATACGTGAAGGAGTCCGAGCAGGCCGTGCCAGGCTACTACGCGGTGACCCTCGCCGAGAGCGACATCCACGTGGAGCTCTCGGCGGGCATGCGCACCGGCTTTCACCGCTGGACCTGGCCCGCTGTCACACCCGCAGGCGAGGCCGTGCTGAACATCGACCTGGCATACGCCATCGGCGAAGGGCACGCGCTGGCGGGCGCGGTGGAAGTGCTGCCCGAGGAGCGCCGCGTGCGGGGCTGGACCCACACCGACAGCGAC
>JAFDER010000364.1 GCA_019310245.1 Deltaproteobacteria bacterium | reverse complement strand
TGTGCGTGATGGGCTTGCGGTGCGGGGACATCGTCCAGGTTATATCCCGAGTTAATCGGGTCGTCCAATTACAGTAGAGCTTGAAAGTGTGATTGATCTCCGTACGCGAGTTGGCTATACATGAGGGGCTGGTTTGCCGGATTTCGGCACTGCTTTGAGGACGCGGCGACCCATGTCCAAGATCCAGATCTTCACATCCCAGGGGACGATGACCGAGCACGAGCTCGGTGAATACAACACCATCGGCCGTCACCCCACCAACAACCTGCAACTCCTGGATCAGATCGTCTCGAAGGAGCACGCCGTCATCTACGAGCGTGCGGGATCGTTCTTCTTTCGCGATCTCGGCAGCCTGAACGGATCGTTCATGAACAACGAGCGCATCAGCGAGGTCCAGCTGGGCAACCGCGACACCATCGTGATGGGCTCGACCAGGATACTCTACCTCGAGGGCGAGGAGATCCCCGCGGTACAGATGCATCAGTCAGGGACGGAGAGCCACATCCGGACCGAGATCGAGATGCCCAAGAGCACGGGTTTCCTTCCCGAGGACCAGATCAGTGACCCGATGGTCCTGAGGTCGGACTACGAGAGGCTGCGCATCGCTTACGAGCTGCAGGACTCCATCGGCGCCGAGCACAACATGGACCTCCTGCTCCAGAAGATCATAGACTCAGCATTCAACTTCCTCATGGCCGATCGGGGCGCCATCCTCCTGTTCAACGAGGATGGACAGCTCAAGCCCCGCGTGACCAAGACCGTGGGCAACGAGGACGAGTCAGAGATCGGGCTCTCGACCACGATCATCAATGCCGTGATCTCTGACAAGAAGGGCGTGATCAGCTCGGACGCGATGATGGACTCGAGGTTCAAATCGTCGAAGAGCATCATGATGCAGGGCATCCGCTCGTCGATGGCCGTCCCGCTCATGTTCCGCGACGAGCTGCTGGGCATGATGTACCTGGACAGCAAGATCGCCACGGGTGCCTTCTCCGAGAAGGACCTCTCGATCTTCACGGCCATCGCCCAGCAGACCGGCGCACTTCTGGAGAACATCCGGCAGGCCCTGGCCCTGGAGCGGGAGGCAATCACTCGCGAGAAGTTCTCCCGCCTGCTGAGCCCGAACCTCGTCGAGGAGCTCGTCTCGGGCAACCTCGAGGTCACCAAGGGCGGCATGTCCCGGCCCGTCACGATCCTCTTTGCCGACATCAGGGGGTTCACGTCCCTCACGGAGCGCAGCGAGGCGTTGCAGATCGTCGATATGCTCAACGAGTACTTCGAGCGGATGGTCGAGCTCATCTTCGCGAACGAGGGCACGCTCGACAAGTTCATCGGCGACGAGATCATGGTGCTGTGGGGTTCCCCCGTTCCGCAGGAGGATCATCCAGCCAGGGCGGTCCGGACGGCCTGGCAGATGCAGCGGGCGCTCGATTCGTACAACGTGGAGCGCGAGCAGGCCGGTCAGATGCACATCAAGGTCGGCATCGGCATCTGCTCCGGCGACTGCGTCGTCGGCTACATGGGCAGCACGAGAAAGATGGAGTACACGGCCATCGGCGACACCGTGAACACGGCGTCGAGGCTCTGCGATCTCGCAGGTCCCATGGAGATCATCATCACGGACCCCACGTACCAGGCTGTACGCGACATCGTCCGCGTGGAGAAGCTGGCACCTGCCCAGGTCAAGGGCAAGGCCGAGCCGCTCCAGATCTACCGGGTGGTGGGGGTTGACGAGAGCGTCTAGGCCCGTGACCGCGACCGCTCAGGGCGCCGAGCCTCCCATCTCCCTGATATGGGACGGGACCGCTCTCGAGGCTCCGGCCCGCGCCACCATCGGCGAGCTCTCGATCAGCCAGGGATGCCCCACGACGGGAGAGGAAGCACCGGTGGCGGCCGTGCTCGATGGGAGGCTCGTCTCGCTCGACCACGTGCTGTACGAGGGCGCCGAGGTGCGCCCCGTCCATGCCAGGGAGCCCGTGGGTCGCGAGGTCTACCGCAGGAGCCTCAACGTCGTCCTGCAGGCGGCCCTCCGGGATGTCTTCCCCGGCGTCAGGCTCGTCGTGGGACAGAGTCAGGGCGGAGGCTACTACCACGACTGGGAGGGCGATCCCGGGATCACCGACGAGACGGTCCGCTCGCTCGAGCAGGCGATGGTGAAGATCGTCGAGGAGGACCTGCCGATCGAGCTCGTGCGCGTGGGCGAGAGGGAGGCCCTGAGGCTGTTCCGCAGCCGGGGCATGCGTGACAGGGTCCTGCTCTTGAACACGTGGTGGCACGAGTCCGTCCGCCTCGTGCGTCTCGGGGACTACTACGACATCCGCCACGGCCCCGTGGCGCCGAATACGGGGAGGCTTCCGTTCTTCTCGCTCAGGACCCTGCGAGACGGGCTCCTCCTGCGCTTCCCCGGGGTCGGCCACAAGGGCTCTCCCAGGGGAGAGCCCAAGGTGGTCGCCCCCCTGTTCGACGTCTTCAGGGAGACCAAGGAGTGGAACAGGATCCTCGGGATCGAGACCGTGGGAGGGCTCAATGCGGCCTGCCTTTCCGGAGAGGTCGACGGGATCATCCATGTGGCCGAGGGCCTGCACGAGCAGAAGGTGGTCCACATCGCCGAGGACCTCTGCAGGTCGGGGAGCGTGAAGCTCGCGCTCATCGCCGGGCCCTCGTCGTCTGGCAAGACGACCTTCTCCAAGAGACTCTCCGTCCAGCTCAGGGTCCTGGGGGTGAATCCCGTGTCCGTGAGCGTGGACGACTACTACGTCAACCGAGAGGACACGCCGCTCGACCGCGACGGGGAGTACGACTTCGAGGCCATCGAGGCCGTGGACCTCGACCTGTTCAACAGCCACCTCGAGAATCTGACGCAGGGCCGCGAGGTTCGCGTGCCGCGCTTCCACTTCGCCAGCGGAAAGAGGGTACCCGAGGACCAGTGGGTGCCCATGAAGCTGGGCGAGAAGGACGTGCTCGTCGTCGAGGGGATCCACGCGCTCAATCCGAGGCTCTCGGAGATCGTCTCGGATGAGGTGAAGTTCAATATCTACGTGAGTGCCCTGACTCAGCTGTGCCTCGATGATGCGAACCGGATCTCGACGACGGACGTGCGCCTCCTGCGCAGGGTCGTGCGCGACCGGCTCTTCCGCGGCTACTCCGTGAACCAGACGCTCTCGAAGTGGCCGAGCGTCAAGCGGGGCGAGGCGCGCAACATCTTCCCGTTCCAGGACCGGGCGGACGTCATGTTCAACTCCACCCTGGTCTACGAGCTCGCCGTGCTGAAGATCTTCGCGCAGCGCTACCTGCTCGAGGTGATGCACGGTGAGCCGGAATTCCTCGATGCTTATCGTCTCCTGAAGTTCCTCGACCTGTTCATCGGCGTGTCTCCGGACATGGTGCCGCGCACGTCGATCATCCGCGAGTTCATAGGCGGTTCCCATTTCGAGTACTGATGCGGTAGAGTTCCAGCCGGGAGTGACCATGACCATTTCCAGGAAGATCGAAGGATTCATGACCAAGGCCTCGTGGATCCGCCGCATGTTCGAGGAGGGAAACAAGCTCAAGGCGCGCTTCGGCGAGGAGAGCGTCTTCGACTTCACGCTCGGCAACCCGCTTCTCTCTCCGCCGGAGCAGGTGATCAGCACGCTCAAGAGGATCGCGGGCTCCGACGATCCCGGCCTGCACAGGTACATGAACAATGCGGGCTACCCCGAGGTGCGCGCCTCGATCGCCGGCTACCTGTCGGGCCAGGTGGGTCTGTCGTTCGGGACCCGGCACATCCTGATGACCGTCGGTGCCGCGGGTGCGATGAACGTGTTTCTCAAGGCGGTCCTGGATCCCGAGGATGAGGTCATCATCATCGCACCCTTCTTCGTCGAGTACCTCTTCTACATCGACAACCACGGCGGCAAGACCGTGAAGGTCGATGCCGGGGAGGGCTTCGATCTCGACGTCGGCGCCATCGAGAAGGCCGTCACGCCGCACACCAAGGCCGTCATCAT
>JAFDER010000063.1 GCA_019310245.1 Deltaproteobacteria bacterium | reverse complement strand
CTCCTGAGCGACCCGGAGGGCAGCATCATCTCGGCCTACGTGGTGTGGCAGGAGAAGAAGCGCAAGTCCGGAGAGACGTACCTGGGCATCAACCGCTCGACGATCCTCATCGATCAAGAGGGGGTCGTGCGCCGGATCTGGCGCGACGTGAAGGTGGACGGCCATACCGACGAGGTGCTCGAGGCCGTGAAGGCCCTGTCCTGACCCGGCAGCTGGATTCCGGCACGGCCAGCATGAACGTCCACGTGGAATTCATGCACTGGAACCTGGATCGCGACTCATGTAAAGTACCGGACATGGACGAGGAAAACAGGAAAACAGGGGAAAAGAAGCCCTCTGAAGAGGATCCGGGCAAGGAAACCGCCGAGAAGGCTTCCGATGAAGAACCCAAGCCCTCGCTGATGGCCAAGGAGGACTCCGGCAAGGACGCGGAGTCCGGGGCCAAGGAGCCTCCGGAAGAGAAGCAGGAAGAAAAGCAGAAAGAGAACCTGAAAGAGAAGCAGGAAGAAAAGAGCACAGGAAAGGACGAGAAGGCCGCCGTGGAGAAGGCCGAGAAGTCCCAGGCGACCGACGAGCTCCTCAAGACCCGCGAGCGGATGCTGCGCATCGCGGCCGACTTCGAGAACTTTCGCAAGCGCTCGAAGAAGGACCTGCAGGACGCGGAGCACAAGGCCCGCGTGGACATCCTCAAGGAGATGCTGCCCGTGTTCGACAACCTGGCCCGCGCCGTGGAGCACGGCGCGTCGGTCAAGGACCTGGAGCCGATCATCCAGGGCGCCCGCATGGTGACGAAGCAATTCGAGGAGAACCTGGCGAAGTTCGGGCTCAAGAGGATCGAGAGCGTGGGCAAGGGGTTCGACCCGACGATCCACGACGCCATCTCACAGGAGGAGAGCGAGGAGGCGAAGCCCGGGACCATCATCAAGGAGTTCCTGGCAGGCTACACGCTCGGCGACAAGCTGCTCAGGGCCGCCATGGTGGTCGTCGCCAAGGCGGGCCAGGGAGGCGGCAAGAAGAAGGATGAGGACGGGGAGAAGGACGAGGGAGAGCGGGAGGACAAGTGATTGCGCTCTCGCTGGAACCGCCCCGTTGCAGGATTTCCATGTTTGTGTAACATGGGAAGGTTCGGATGGGGACCGACAGTCAAGAAACTCGTGAGATGACCGAACCGATCATAGGCATCGATCTCGGAACCACCAACTCGTGCGTCGCGTATTACGATGGCAAGAACGTCGTGGTGATCCCGAACCCCGAGGGCACGCGCACCACGCCCTCGGTCGTCGCCTTCAAGCCCGATGGCGAGAGGCTGATCGGCGCGCTGGCCAAGCGCCAGGCCATCCTCAACCCCGGCAACACGGTCTTCGCGATCAAGCGTCTCATCGGGCGCAAGTTCGACTCGGAAGAGACGAAGATCATCAAGTCGTCCGTGCCCTACGACATCATCGAGGCGGAGAACGGCGACGCGTGGTTCCAGCTCGGCGATAACAGCTTCTCCCCGCCGGAGATCTCGGCCATGGTCCTGCGGTTCATCAAGGACTTCGCCTCGGAGTACATCGGCGAGGAGGTCAAGAAGGCCATCATCACCGCCCCGGCCTACTTCAACGATGCCCAGCGGCAGGCCACGAAGGACGCGGGCGCCATCGCCGGCCTCGACGTCCAGCGCATCATCAACGAGCCGACCGCCGCGTCCCTGGCATACGGCGTCGAGCAGGAGAGCGGCAAGAAGGTCGTGGCCGTCTTCGACCTGGGCGGAGGCACGTTCGACATCTCGATCCTCGAGATCCGCGAGGGCGTCTACTCGGTGCTCGCCACGTGCGGCGACACCTTCCTCGGAGGCGAGGACTTCGACCGCAAGCTCATCGACAAGGTGGCCGAGAAGTTCATGAAGGACGAGGGAGTCGACCTGCGCAAGGAGACGATGAGCCTGCAGCGCATCAAGGACGAGGTGGAGAAGGCGAAGATCGAGCTCTCGAACGAGCTCGTCTACGATCTGAACCTGCCGTTCATCTACGCGGACGACAAGGGCCCCAGGCACATCGAGATGAGGATCCGCAGGAACGATCTCGAGGACTGGTGCTCGGACCTCCTCGACCGGCTCATCGAGCCGTGCAACACCGCCATCAAGGACGCCAAGCTCCAGGCTCACGACATCGACGACATCCTGCTCGTGGGCGGGATGACGCGCATGCCGGCCGTGAAGAAGAAGGTGGGCGAGATCTTCGGCGGCAAGCCAAACGAGATGCTCGACCCGGACGAGGTCGTGGCCGTGGGTGCGGCCCTTCAGGGTGGAGTGCTCACGGGCGTCAAGGAGGACGTGGTCCTGCTCGACGTCACGCCGCTCAGCCTGGGCGTCGAGACCGCGGGAGGCATCTTCCACCGCATCATCAAGCGCAACACCTCCATCCCGAACCAGGCGTCCGAGATCTTCACCACGAGCATCGACAACCAGACGTTCGTTCCCGTGCACGTGCTCCAGGGCGAGCGCGAGATGGCCACGGACAACCAGACGCTCGCCAAGTTCGAGCTCACGGGCATCCCACCGGCCCCGCGCGGCGTGCCCCAGATCCTCGTCACGTTCTCGCTCGACCAGAACGGCATCGTCTCGGTCCGCGCGCGCGACATGGGCACGGGCCACGAGCACAAGATCCGCGTCACGGCCGCCTCGGGCCTCGACGATGGGCAGATCCAGGAGATGGTGAGAACGGCCGAGCAGCACCAGCTCACCGACCAGGCGCGCAGGCAGAAGGCTGACCTCATCGTGCAGGCCGAGGGCCTCATCTACACGACGAAGAAGGCGCTCGACGAGTTCTCGGACAAGATCGACAAGGATGACCAGGAGGTGATCGCGGCCGACATCGAGCGCCTCAAGGGGCTCATCGAGACGGGTTCCAACGAGGAGCTCAAGTCCTCCACCTCGAACCTCGAGTCGAGCGCCTACCACATCGCCGAGGTGCTGTACGGATCCACGGACGGCGAGGGCTTCCCCGATGACATGCCCGACGAGATATCCGAGGAGCTCACAGACCTGCTCAAGAAGGACATGCCCTCGGAAGAGCCCAAAGAGTAGGTTGACCCGGCTACGCCCGCACGGGAAGATGCCAGCCCATGCCTGACGAGAAGCTCTTCTACGAGGATCCGACGCTCGAGCGCATCGAGACCGAGGTCATCGAGACGGGGGACGAGGGAGGCCGGCCGTGGGCACGGCTCGAGCGCACGATCTTCCACCCCGAGGGAGGCGGACAGCCGGCCGACTGGGGCGCACTGGGGGACGTGCCCGTCGTGAACGTCCAGGAGCGGGAGGGCCGGGTCCTCCACTTCGTCAACAGCCCGGTCGCGGTCGGCCCCGTGGTGGCCTGCCTCGACGCCGGACGGCGCTTCGACCTCAGCCAGCAGCACACGGCCCAGCACCTCTTGACGGCCGTGCTCCTGGAACGCCACGGCCTGCCCACCACCGCCTTCCACCTGGGAGAGAGCTACGCGGCCATCGAGGTGGACGGCAAGGTGCCGGACCCGGAGGCGCTCGCCGGGTTCGAGGACGAGGTCAACGCGATCGTGCGCGAGGCAAGGACGGTGCGGACCCTGTGGATCGAGCCCGGGCAGATGAAGGCTCTCGGAGTGCGCAGCCGCATGCTTCCCGAGGGCCACACCGGAAAGGTCAGGATCGTCGAGATCGAGGGCGTCGACATCAACACCTGCGGCGGAACGCACGTGCAGAACCTGTCCGAGATCCAGATGATCCACATCTTCCACGCCGAGCCGGCGCGCGGTGGTGCGCGCATCCACTTCCTGGCCGGCGGACGCATCCTGTCCAGGCTGGGCAAGGCGGACGCCCTCGAGGCGGCGCTCAAGGACCGCCTCGGCACCTCGCCCATGGACTTCGCGCGCGTCGTCGACGGGTGGCTGACCGAGCGCCGGAGGCTCAAGAAGCGCGTCAAGCGGCTCGAGGACGAGAACGCGGAGCACATCGCGAGGGAGCTGGCGCTGACGGATGGCGACCGCATCGAGAAGACGATCCAGGGCGCCGGCCCCGACATGCTGCGGTCCCTCGCGAAGGCCGTGCTCGAGCTCAGGCCCGAGGCGGTTGTCTCGCTCGTCGGAGAGGCGGAGGTCACGTGCTTCATCGTGCAGTCCGGACCGGCGGGGCCGCAGGACGTCTCCGACGTCGGCGAGGCCCTGCGCGACCGCCTCAAAGCGAGGGGCGGCGGCAAGGGTCGCACCTTCCAGGGCCGCACCTAGGGCAGCCCCCGTCCGTTTGCATGAGCGGACAGGAGTGCGGCGTACTTCACTTCGCCTTGTCGCACAGACGTGAGCCGGCGCGGGGTGCTCTGGCACCGGGGAACTTTATGGTGCCCTCGACCCCGCGCCGCCACACGCCTCTGTTGGCATCGACCGTCGAAGCACCCTGTTCCGCTTCACTGAGCTTGTCGAAGTGAAGCCCCGCGGCTCTGAGCTTGCCCTGAGCCTGTCGAAGGGCCAGCTTCCCGTGTCCCTCTTGTGAGGTAGGCTCGGTCAATGTAGTGTTTTCGGCAGCATGAATGACGCCCTGATCAAAAGGATCGAGGACCGCACGGCCGTGGTCGGCATCGTGGGGATGGGGTACGTGGGCCTGCCGCTCGCACTGGCCTTCACGAGCAAGGGCTTCCGGGTGCTCGGGTTCGACATCGATCCCGGCAAGGTGAAGGACCTCAACGCGGGGCGCAGCTACATCAGCCACATCCCCGAAGACGTCGTCGGGGCCATGAAGGACCGGTTCGAGGCCACGGACGACTTCGCGCGCGCGGGCGAGGCGGACGCGCTGCTCCTGTGCGTGCCCACTCCGCTGACCCGGCAGAGGGAGCCCGACACCACGTACATCGAGAGGACGATGGCGAGCCTGGCTCCCTCCATCCGAAAGGACCAGCTCGTTGTGCTCGAGTCCACGACGTACCCGGGCACGACGCGGGAGAAGGTGGCGGCGGTCGTCGAGGGTCTCGGCCTCGAAGTGGGCCGGGACGTCTTCGTGGCCTACTCGCCCGAGCGGGAGGACCCCGGCAACGCGGACTTCTCCACGAGCCGGATCCCGAAGGTGGTGGGCGCGGACGACGAGGCCAGCCGCGAGTCGGCCGTGGCGCTGTACGGCGCCGTGATGCGGGAGGTGGTGCAGGTCTCGAGCACGGCGACGGCCGAGGCCGTGAAGCTCACCGAGAACATCTTCCGAGGCGTCAACATCGCTCTCGTCAACGAGCTCAAGGTGATCTACGACCGCATGGGCATCGACGTTTGGGAGGTTATCGACGCGGCCAAGACGAAGCCCTTCGGGTACATGCCCTTCTACCCCGGGCCGGGCCTCGGCGGGCACTGCATCCCCATCGATCCGTTCTACCTCACGTGGAAGGCGCGCGAGTACGACATCTCGACGCGGTTCATCGAGCTCGCCGGGGAGATCAACACCGCGATGCCGAACTACGTGCTCGGCAAGCTGCAGAACGCGCTCAACGAGAGGGGCCAGAGCCTCAAGGGCGCGCGCGTGCTCATCCTGGGCCTCGCCTACAAGAGGAACGTCGGGGACATGCGCGAGAGCCCGTCGCTCCGGCTCTTCGACCTGCTCAGGGACCGGGGCGCCCACGTCGACTACCACGACCCGTTCATCCCCGTGATCCCGTCGTCTCGCGAGTACAGCCACCTCGAGGGCATCGCCTCGAAGGCCCTCGACGAGGACATGATCGCGGGCTGCGACGCCGTGCTCATCGCCACGGATCACGGCGGGATCGACTATGCCATGGTGGCGCGATGCGCGAGGCTCGTCGTGGACACGCGCAACGCCTGCCCCAAAGGCGAGGGCGTGGTGAAGGCCTAGGAGAGTCTTGGCGGGCGGTCGCAGATCGGCGGACGGGGAGGTGGAGAAGATCCGCGGCCTCGTCGAGCGGATCACCTTCCGCAACGATGAGAACCTCTACACCGTCCTGAGGCTGAGGCCGAGCGGAGGCAGGGAGCGAAAGGAGCCCCTGCTCTCGACGAAGCTCTCGGCGGACGGCCTCGTCACGGCCGTCGGACCGGTGCCGCTCGCGGAGGTGGGCGGGGAGCTCGCCCTCGAGGGGCGCTGGATCGTGGACCCGAAGTTCGGGGAGCAGTTCAGGATCGAGCGCGCCGTGCCGCTGCCGCCGACCACGCTCGAGGGCATGGAGCTCTACCTGGGCTCGGGCCTGGTGCACGGCATCGGCAAGGAGTTCGCCAAGCGGCTCGTGCGCAAGTTCGGGTCGGATACCCTGGACGTCATCGAGAACGAGCCCGAGAAGCTCCGGTCCGTGCCCGGGATCGGCCCCAAGCGGGCCGGGCGCATCGTCAAGGCCTGGGAGGCCCAGCAGGGCGTGCGCGACGTCATGCTCTTCCTGCACTCGCACGGCGTCACGCCGGCGTTCGCGGTGCGCATCTACAAGCGCTACGGCCGCGACGCCATCGCTCGGGTCAAGCGCAATCCCTACGTGCTCGCCAGCGAGGTGCACGGCATCGGATTCAAGCTCGCCGACCGCGTGGCCTCGAAGCTCGGGATCAAGAAGGAGGCGCCCGAGAGGATCGCCGCCGGACTCCTCTACACGCTCGACGAGGCGGCCGGAGATGGCCACTGCTTCCTGCCGCGATCGGAGCTGTGCGAGACCGCCTCGGGGATCCTCGAGGTCGACGTCGACGCCGTGGACGCGGTGCTTCCGGCGCTCGACACGGCCGGGGAGATCGTGATCGCGCGCAGGCAGGGCGAGGCGCCGGGCGGCGGCGACGCGGTGTACCTCAAGAAGCTCGAGTTCTCGGAGTCGCGCGTGGCCAGGCTCCTCAAGGACTTGCTCCACGCCGAGGCAAACCCCGTGCCGGTGGACGCGGACAAGGCCCTGCCCTGGGCGGAGAAGCTGCTCGGCATCACGTTGGCGCCGCTGCAGGCAAGTGCCGTGCGCAAGGCGATCGAGAAGAAGATCTGCGTGATCACTGGCGGACCGGGCACGGGCAAGACCACGATCGTGCGGGCCGTGGCCGCCATCATCCGGCGCAAGCGCGCGAAGGTGCTCCTGTGCGCGCCCACGGGCCGCGCCGCGAAGAGGCTCTCCGAAGCCTCGCGCATGGAGGCCAAGACGATCCACAGGCTGCTGCGCTGGAGCCCGCGCGAGGGCGGGTTCCAGCACGACGAGTCGAGCCCGCTCGAGTGCGACCTGCTCGTCGTGGACGAGATGAGCATGGTCGACGTGAACCTGATGCACAGCCTGCTCAGGGCCGTGCCGCCCGGCGCGCGCCTCGTGCTCGTTGGCGATGCGGACCAGCTGCCGAGCGTGGGCCCCGGCAACGTCCTGCGCGACATCCTTCGCTCGCACCGCGTGCCCAGCGTCAGGCTCGAGGAGATCTTCCGCCAGAAGGGCGGCTCGATGATCATCTCGAACGCCCACCGCATCAACCGAGGCATGATGCCGGAGACCGAGACCGCCGAGGGCGCCGTGCTGGACTACTTCTTCGTCGACCGCAAGGAACCGGAGGAGGTCCTCTCGGCCGTCACCGAGCTCGTGACGACCAGGATTCCCCGCAAGTGGGGGTTCGACCCCGTGGACGAGGTGCAGGTGCTCACGCCCATGCACCGGGGCATCATTGGCGCGCAGAACCTCAACCGGGAGATGTCACAGAGGCTCAACCCGGGCGCGAAGCCCGTCGAGGGCGTGCGCGGCGGCCACCGCATCGGCGACAAGGTCATGCAGGTGCGCAACAACTACGACCTCGACGTCTACAACGGGGACATCGGCCGCGTCACCGGCGCCGACACGGAGGAACGCAAGCTGTCGGTGACGTTCGACGGACGCACGGTGCTCTACGACTACGGCGAGACCGACGAGCTCTTGCCGGCGTACGCCGTCTCCATCCACAAGTCGCAGGGCAGCGAGTTTCCCGCGGTCGTGGTGATCGTCTCCACAAGCCACTACATCATGCTCCAGCGCAACCTCATCTACACCGCCGTCACGCGCGGCAAGAAGCTCGTCGTGGTGTGCGGCACGAAGAAGGCCATCGCCATCGCGCTGAAGAACGACAAGGTGAGGTCCCGCTACACAGCCCTGGCGGACCGTCTCCGGTCCTGAGATCCCCGCTGCCCTTCCCCGCTGCCCTGAGCCCGTCGAAGGGCCACGCCGCTACCATTGCACGAGCGGACAGGCGTGCGGGGCACTCAGTCACCGGAGAACTGTATGGTGCCTTCGACCCCGCACCCCGCCCGCTCTCGAGCCTTCCGTGGCCCTGCTCCCCGCTGCCCTGAGCTTGCCCTGAACCCGTCGAAGGGCCCGTCGAAGGGCAGCGTTCCTCTGGATTCGAGCTACTCGGGCTTCGCGTTGATCGAGAGCTTGACGAGCACATCGTCCTTGATGAGATCGTCCGGCATCCCCGGGAAGTTGATCCCGAACAGCTGGCGATCGAGCGCGAACTCGCTGGACGCCTTCACGCCGCCGTCGGAGAGCTCGATGGACGCGGGGAACGTGATCGACTTCTCGACCCCTCGAAGGGAGAGGTTGCCGGTGATGGAGTGCGTGGCGCCCTCCTCGCCGCTCTTCTCGATCGAGGTGGAGACGAACTTCGCCCTGGGGAACTTCTCTGCCTCGAAGAAGTCCACCGACTTCAGGTGGCCCGTCAGCTTCTCCGCGTCCGTCCACAGGGAGCCCATGTCGATCTCGAGCTCGATGCTCGCCTCCTCCACCTTGGAGCCGGGCACGGTGATCCTGCCCTCGAACGTCTTGAAGCCGCCGTCGTGCTGCCCCGTCACCTTCGCTCCGACGAAGTCTATCCTGGAGCCGAGTCCCGAGACGACGTAGACGGAGGCCGGGGCCTCGTCCTGATCTGGCTTTGCCGGAGCCTCCTCCACCGGCGCCTCGACCTCGGCCCTGGGCTTGTTGGCGGTCGGGTTCGGGCAGCCTGCAAGGGAAAACGAGACGAATGCGACCACGGTCGCGGTCAATATGCTTCTCATGACATCCTCCTGTGAATAACGATGTCTGCCCCACAGATAGGCCCCGGGCCCGCCCTGGCAAGCTGTCGTGGCTACAGGTCAGTTGAGGGAGGGGGAGATCAGGCCCCGGCGGCGCCGAGCAATCCGACGCCGCAGGCCATGCAGAACGGCAGGACAAACATGGCGATCGTGAGAATGATGACGAAAAGCGAGGAGGCGATGTTGATCCACCCGATGACGAGCCCGGCGGTGGCCATGGAGGCACCGCCGTACTTGTCGGGTTCCGTCTTGATCCGCTTCCTGGCCATGTGGCCGACGACCACGCCCGGGATGGATGCCAGGATGAACAGGCCCATGATGAAGGAGGCGATGCCGAGGCACATCGACACGATCGCCAGCGTCTCGTCCGGCTTCTTCTGCATCGGCGGAATGGGCACCTGCTGCTGAGCGTAGTAGGGAGGCTGCTGCTGCGCGTAGTAGGGCTGTTGCTGCACGGGCATCGGCGCGGACGCGCCCGGCATGGGCTGGCCGGCGGGCTGCTGCTGCACCGGCTGCTGCTGCGCGGGCTGCTGCTGCACCGGCTGCTGCTGCACCGGCTGCTGCTGCGCGGGCTGCTGCTGCACCGGCTGCTGCTGCGCGGGCTGCTGCTGCGCCGGCTGCTGCTGCATCGGCTGGCCGGTCTGGGGATCGTAGCGGACCTGTCCTCCAGGCCCCGGGCCCGGAGGTCCACCGCCTGGAGGCTGTCCTGGAGGCGCGTTCATGGCGGTCCGGTTCAGGCGCCGAGCATGGCCATGACGCAGCCGGCCACGATGACCAGTACCCAGGCCACGATGCCGAGCATGATGATCACGATGTTGATCCATCCGATGATGACGCCGGCCTTGGCCATGCCGTCGCCGCCGAACTTCTCCGGATCGTTCTTGATCTTCTTGCGCGCCATGTGTCCACAGATGACTGCCGGCACGGAGGCGAAGATGTGGAACTGCAGGACCCAGGCCGCGGCGGCGAGCAGGACCGACACCAGGGCCAGCGTCTCGTCCTTCTTCTTCATCATGGGAGCCGCCGCCATGGGCTGGACGGGGACAGCGCCCGGTGCGGCCACGGGCTGTGGGGCCGCGGCGCCCGGCATGGGCTGCTGTACCGGCTGCATCGGCGCCGGCTGTGCCGGCTGCATCGGTGCCGGCTGAGCGGGCTGCTGGTATGCGGGCTGTGCCGGCTGAGCGGGCTGCTGGTATGCGGGCTGGGCAGGCTGGGCCGGCTGGACAGGCTGCTGGTACGCGGGCTGTGCCGGCTGGGCAGGCTGCCGGTACGCGGGCTGTGCCGGCTGGGCAGGCTGCCGGTACGCGGGCTGTGCCGGCTGGGCAGGCTGCTGATATGCAGGCTGGGCAGGCTGGGCAGGCTGGGCCGGCTGGGCAGGCTGCTGCTGGATGGGCTGACCCGTCTGCGGGTCGAACTTCAGCTGTCCCGGTCCCTGTGGTGGCCTTCCGCCTGGAGGCTGTCCTGGAGGGGCGTTCATGGCTGCTCCTTTCGAGTTCAGGGCATGAATGCGATGAAATTTCGTTATAGCACCTAGCATACCATTTGTCTTCACCATGTTACGGCGCGCACGGCCCTGCGGCTCGAGGTTGGCAGATCAACCGGAAACCTATAAAATGTAACTGTATACATAGGGAGGGAATTTCATGCGATCGACCCTGATCATTGCCGCTCTTCTCGCAGCGGCCTCGTTGATTGCCGGCACGGGATGCGGGGGCAAGAAGACCGGAACGGGAAATCCCGACGGCTCCACGTCGGACGTGCTGGACGCGGGCGACGGCTCCACCGACACGTCCACGGACGGCGGGTGCATCGACGAGGACGGCGACGGGTACGGGGACGGCTGCGAGGACGGCTTCGACTGCGACGACACGGATCCCGAGCACTGGAGCGACTGCGGGGACTGCGCGGAGACGCATGCCGCGGGATGCGAGTGCGACGCAGGAGAGGAGTACGCCTGCTACGAGGGGCCGGACGGGACGATGGACGTGGGGCAGTGCCGCGGCGGCACGCGCTACTGCGAGTTCGGATACCTGGGCGCGTGCATCGGTCAGGTCCTGCCGGGCGACCGCGAGCTGTGCGGCGACGACATCGACAACGACTGCAACGGCGTGGGCGACGAGGAGGTGGAGAGTCCCTGCGGCGACTGCGACTCCACGTGCTACAGCGAGGGAGACGTGGAGCCCGATCCCACGGACGAGTACTCCGAGGGCATCGTGCCCAACCCGGACGGACCGGGCGTGGTCCTGGGCACGAGCGAGCTCAACGCGGGGTTCGCCTGGATCGCGAACGCGGCAGAGGGCACCGTCTCGAAGCTCAGGCTCACCGACGGCGCCGAGGTGTCGCGCTTCCGAGTGGGCCTCTGGGGCACGAGCGACGACCAGCCGAGCCGCACGGCCGTCGACAGCCTGGGCAACGCCTACGTGGCGAGCCGCGCCCACACCAGCTCGACGAACAACCAGTCGTCCGTGACCAAGATGGCGGGCGACGAGCGCTACTGCGTGGACCGCTCCGGCGATACGATCATCCAGACGTCCACGGGCCCCACGCCGCTCCCGCTCGGCGACGACGAGTGCGTGATCTGGACCGTGCCCGTGGGCGACCCGGGAGGCGTGGCGAGGGCGCTCGCGATCGACCTTCCCGAGGACGAGTTCTGGGACGGAGGCAGCCCCTGGGTGGGGATGTGGTCCGAGATGCGCTTCTTCAAGCTCGACGAGGTGGACGGTGCGGTGCTCGAGGAGGTGGCCGTGGACGTGAACCCCTACGGCGCGGCCATCGACCGCGACGGGTGGATCTGGGCCAGCGGCATGAGGCCGAGGCCCGGGTACATCCAGAGGTTCAACACGGTGACGCTCACCGTGGATTCGCCCATCGATCTCACCGGCACGGGCTGCGACTCTCCCACGGACTCCATCTACTCGCCCTACGGCATCGCCATCGACACGGACAATCGTGTCTGGGTGGGCTCGTGGAGCCCGAACGCGTGCCGCTATGATCCCTCCGACGGCTCCTTCTTCACGGTGACGCTGGCGCTGGGCTACACGAGGGGCGTGGCCGCGGACGCCGACGGCACCATCTGGGCCTCGAACTACGACGGCGCGGGCACGAACCGCATCGTGGGATTCGACGGGGACGACGGCACGGGCATGGTGGCCTACGACATCGCGGGCGTCACCCCCATCGGCGTGGGCGTGGACGAGCTTGGCCAGGTCTGGACCGTGAACCAGGCGTCGGACACGGCCACGCGGCTCGACAAGGCCACGGCCACCCTCTCCGAGTCGTCAACGGGCGACGGGCCGTACACCTACTCGGACTTCACCGGCTACCAGCGCGAGCTCATGACCCCGAGCGGCCGCTGGGAGCACGTGTTCGAGCGCTGCCACGAGAACGACGAGGACCACTGGGGCAACCTCGAGTGGGACGTGGACACGCCGCCGGGCACGCAGATCACGATCTACGGCTTCAGCGCGGATCACCCCGACTCGCTGGCGACCGCGACGCCCGTCATGCTCGCCGAGATCCCGTCCGACTCGCCGCCCGCCGACATCACGGCCGCGTTCCACGACGCTGCCGTGTACCTGGGCTGGTACCTGCTCATCGTCCTGGTGCTCGAACCGTCCGCGGACCACAGGATCCCCGTCTTCCGCTCCGTCGACGTGCACGGGCACTGCACCGACCTCACCTAGGGCGACTTTACCGCCTAGCGCCATCCTTCCAGTGACGCTGAGCCGATCGAATCAAGGCGAAGATCCTCGCAGATCCGTGCCACAGGCGGATCTGCGCACCCCTTATCATTCCAGTGCG